>DMLA01000047.1:0-18946 GCA_003453555.1 Chloroflexota bacterium
TTGGTCGTCAGGGCGTCGGCTAGGGCACGATGTTCCTCTTCCTGAGAAACCCCTAGGGTTTGGGCTAGGGCCCCTAAATTATAACTGGGGATATAGAGGACGAGGCTGCTGGCTAACTCGAAAGTATCCAGCGCTTGATGGGTGAGAAAGAGGCCATGCTTCCCCAGGAAGGCCAGGTCGAAAGCGATGTTGTGACCCACGAGGGGGTGATGCCCTACGAAGCGGGAGAGAGGTCCCAGGAGAGAGAAAAGGGGAGGGGCCCTCTCCACCTCCTCCGGGCTTATCCCGGTGAGGCGTTGGATGCTATAGGGGAGGGGGCGCTGGGGGTTGACCAGGCTAGACCAGGTATCCAGGACCTCTCCATGGCGGAACTTCACCGCTCCGATCTCGATGATAGCATCCCGCTCCGGATCCAACCCCGTGGTCTCGATGTCTAGGGCTACATATATACGCGGCATATCTCCCCTCGCTTAGCATTATACAACAGACCGCCCAAAAGGTAGTAAAGCCCGCCCTGATGATGCAGGGCGGGCGTAAAGAAAGGCGTCGCCGGCCTATCCGCTCACCTTCTTCCAGTCGGCCAGGAAACGCTCGACGCCGACATCGGTGAGTGGGTGTCTTATCACCTTTTGAAGCACCGAGTAGGGAACGGTGGCGATATGGGCCCCGGCCAGGGCGGCCTGGGTGACATGCAGGGGGTGGCGGATGCTGGCGGCGATGACCAGGGTATCTAGGTCATAGTATTCGATGATCTCCACGATGTCAGCGAGGATAGCCATACCATCATGACCTATGTCGTCCAGACGGCCTATGAAGGGGGAGACGAAGGTGGCTCCCGCCTGGGCGGCTAAGAGAGCCTGGTTGGGGGAGAAGGTCAGGGTGGCGTTGGTGCGGATCCCTTGCGCGGCTGCCAGACGCCAGGCCGTCTCCCTATCCATCTCGCATTCCCCCTCCCAAGCGCAATCCTGGCAGATGGTCTCCTGAACCGCTTTCTGGGAGAGGGCGTAGATGGCTTTCAGCCCTTCTGCGGTGACCGGTATCTTGATCACCACATGGGGGGACCAACAGGCTATCTTTTCCGCCTCGGTCACCATCCCCTCCGCCTCTTCGCTGGTCACCTCGGCGCTCACGGGCCCTTGTACCAGATAGCATATCTCCTGGGCTACCTGGCGGTAGTCGCTCCGGCCGGCCCTCATCATGAGGGAGGGGTTGGTGGTCACCCCCCTGATGATGCCCCACTTTACCGCCTCTCTTATCTCCTCGATCTTCGCTGTGTCTAGGTAGATCTCCATGAGATCATAAACCTCCCTTAAAATCTTAGGTGACCTCAGCCTGTCCCCTGGCCCGCCCCTGCTGTACGTAAAGTATCCCTGCGGGAAGCGCAGGGTGCGAAGCACTAATGCCAGCCTGCCCCGGTACTTGCCAGGCCGGGGGGCCAGGGATGGTAACATCTGAGGGTTTCAACCCTCTTTTTCCGCCTCTTTGACCGCGCCGATGAAGTCGCGGAAAAGGGGGTGTGGCCGGTTGGGTCGGGACTTGAATTCCGGATGGAACTGAGTCCCTACCATCCAGGGATGATCTTTGAGTTCCGCGATCTCTATCAGACGGCCATCGGGAGAGGTGCCGCTTATGATGAGACCCGCTTCCTGGAGTAACCCTCTGTGGTCGTTGTTCACCTCGAAGCGGTGCCTATGCCTCTCCGAGACCGACTCCTGATCATAGGCCTTGAAGGCTAGAGTGTCGCGCAGGACCCGACAGGGGTAAGCCCCCAACCGCATGGTGCCTCCCATTTCCGATATATCCCCTTGCTCTGGCAAAAGGTCGATGACCGGGTATCTGGTTTGGGGGTCGAACTCGGTGCTGTTGGGCTCCTCGCTCCCCACAGCGTGACGGGCTAATTCTATAACCATCACTTGCATCCCCAGACAGAGGCCGAGATAGGGGACTTTCTTCTCTCGGGCATAGCGACAGGCTTTGATCTTTCCCTCTATCCCTCGCACATCGAAACCTCCAGGGATGACGATCCCTCTCACCTCATCTAAACGCTCCCACCCTCTTCCCTTCTCCAACTCCTCGGCGTCTATCCAATCTATCTCCACCTCTCTATCGTGGTAGAGGGCAGCGTGGCGCAGCGCCTCTCGCACACTGATGTAGGCGTCCGGCAGGGTCACGTATTTCCCCACCACACCGATGGGAAGCCGCGCTTTCGGCTCCTTTATCTTCCTTACCATCTCCCGCCAGGCGGAGAGATCCTTGCGCCGTCTAGGCAGTTCCAACCGTTCCATAATGAATTCTCCAAGCCCCGCCTCCTCTAAGAGGAGAGGGACTTCGTAGATAACCGGCACGGTGATGAGGGGGATGACAGCCCGGACCTCCACGTCGCAGAAGAGGGCGATCTTCTCCTTTAGTTTATCATCCACCGGGTAGTCGGAACGGCAGACGATCACATCGGGCTGGATGCCGATGCTCCGCAACTCCTTCACGCTGTGCTGAGTGGGCTTAGTTTTGAGTTCGCCGGTGGAAGAGATATAGGGGAGGAGGGTAAGATGGACGTAGAGGACGTTCTCCCGACCCATATCTTTGCGCATCTGGCGGAGGGCCTCCAGGAAGGGGAGCCCCTCGATGTCGCCCACGGTGCCACCCACCTCGGTGATCACCACCTCCGCACTCGTCTCCCGGGCCACCCTAATGATGCTCTCCTTTATCCCGTCGGTGATATGGGGTATCACCTGGATGGTCCCACCTAGATAATCCCCTTTCCTTTCCCTGGCGATGACCGCTTGGTAGATCTGGCCGGTGGTCACATTAGAAGAGCGGGTGAGGTTCTCGTCGATGAACCGCTCATAATGTCCCAGATCCAAGTCCGTCTCCGCTCCATCCTCTAAGACGTAGACCTCCCCATGCTGGTAGGGAGACATGGTCCCCGGATCGACGTTGATATAAGGATCCAGTTTCTGGATGGAGACGGCGATACCCTGGCTCTTCAGGAGGC
This sequence comes from Chloroflexota bacterium, assembly GCA_003453555.1. Classification (GTDB taxonomy): domain Bacteria; phylum Chloroflexota; class Anaerolineae; order UBA7937; family UBA7937; genus UBA7937. Next base: position 2,993 of record DMLA01000047.1, read on the forward strand.
GACCGATGGAAGCCGCGGTGACCCCCTTGCCTACCGAAGAGACTACTCCCCCGGTGCAGAAAATGAACTTAGCCATCTCTACCTATGGAGAGAGCACGAAGCATCGCTCCGTGCTCTCAAGACCCTTACATATATCAGTCTAGAACTCTCTTCTGACACCCGCACACTCTTTTCTCATAAAAAATCATATCATAATTCGGTTCCTCTGTCAACGAGGGCCCTCGACTTCACGGCTAACCAGGCCTGCTTCGCTCTCTCTAGCTCTTCTAGCGAAGGGGAGACCCCCCCATACCGCACCCGGATGTAAGTCTCCGTTAGGTAAGATAACTGCTCCTGGCTCTCTGACCAGGCCTGACTCAGGGTAGGCAGATACTCGTAAGGCGTCTCCCCCGGTCTGCGAGGGAAACCTAGGTTCGCCGCGAACCTGAGCATGGTGGCGTAGATCCCCCTGATGGAGGAGAGGTCCTCCCGCCAAGGACGGAGGCGGTCCTTCAAGCCGGCGAGCCCCTCATCTCCGGTAAGACTTCCCCAAGCCCCTCGGAGAAAAGAAGCCAGATCTTGCGCCAGAAGAGCCGGGGAGAGTATCGACCTCCTGATTTCGCTGCTTGCACCTCTCCGCATCTCTTGCCATCGGCGCAGGGATCTAGCCGTAAACCAGACGACGACCAAGAAGAGGATGATGGGCACGACTACCACAAGGATGTTCAAGAAACCGACTACAAAATTCGCCATCCGCTCCAAAAATGGGCTGGCTACCGTAGTGGAGGGCTCTTCTGATACGGGCGCGGTCAACTGAGGATAGTGTATGGAGAGGCGGGACAAGAGGCTCGATATGATCTGGGCTAGGAAGGCAAAAGGTAGAAGGAGATAGTGGAGTAAGGGGGGCAAGATCTTCCCCATCCAAAACCTCAAGGGGCCCACCGTCTTAAGAGACAGAAGGTAGCTAGCCACCGTTCCCAAGAAGAGCAGGGTGAGAATGGCCGAGCCAGGCACCGCCAGCCAATAGATATTGAAAGGCGAGGGGGCCTCCCTTTGCTCCTGGGCCTTCTCCACCCGAGCCAGAGCCATGGCTAGAAGGGCGGAGAGGAAGTAGAGGAGGACAAAGGGTGCCATATCGAAGGGGAGGAGCACGATGCCCAAAACCACCGCCCCGGTGAGAGCGACCATACCCAGCCCAAAGAGATGGCTCACGAAGTAGGGCCCTAACGATTCCCGACCCAGGTTGATGCCTCGCCACCAGAGGTAGAGGCTGGCTATGAAGGCCATGATCCCTGGGGTGATAAGTTCCCCGGCCAGGATGTTACCCACTCTCAAAAGTTCGCCTACCCATTGATGATCGAGGAGAGCGTAGTTGGGAAAAAGATCCTCCTTGATGATCAGCATGGTGATGAGAAGGGCGAGTATAGCCATCGCCGGTTGGGAATAGGAGGGACGGATCTTCGCCAAGAGACGAGAAAGGTATATGGCTACTAGGAGAAGGAAGAAGGCGCTAAAGAGGGAGAGAAATCGGGGCCCTATCGCCCCTCCAAAGATGAGCATGAAGGGGTAAGCCCAGCTCACCTCCATAGCCGCCACCGTGACGGTCAAAAGTTCTCTACGCCAGGCTATGCGGGGCAGGCTCATATCTCTCCTCTTCAGCCGCCGCGATAGCCTTCTCCTTTAGACAATGAACGGTGATGCCTTTGAGGTCTCTTTCTATTCTATCGTCCAAAGAGATCAGGCAAAGGCGGCGGCCCGCATCATGCAGCCTTTCCAGTTCGTCGAGAAGGGGCTCGGTGACGATGGGGGTCACACAGACTAAGGTGGCCCCCCAAAAGAGATGTCGACTCTCCCGAGCCAGAAACCCCTCTATAGGCATGAGGGGGAAGGGGGTGACTGCAGCCAGGGCTTCTAGTATATGGGTGATCTGGTGAGGTGCCCGCCCGGGCATCACTTTGATCGCCTGGTCAGAGAGAGGCCAACTGGAGTTGGCCAGAAAGCCGGTGGCGTACCGGTGCTCCAGCGCATAGTGGGCTATGGAGGCGGCTACGGTGACCGCCCTCTCTAGAAGGGGGGCGTCGACCCCTTCCCAGTGGCGGGCAAAGGTGGCCACATTAAGCATCACTACCAAGTGCGGCGTGGTAGTGGGCTCATAGACCTTCACCTGGAGTCGGCGATGGCGAGCCGTCGCTTTCCAGTGGATCCGTTTGAAGGCATCCCTAGGTCGGTAATCACGCACCCCGATGGTGCGGCTAGGGTCCTCGAAAATCCGCTGTTCGGCCTTCACATCCCCGAAGGGCTCTTTGGAGGGCAACCCTAACTTCGCCAGGGGGATGATATGAGGGTAGACGATGAGCCGGTCGGTGGTGGGTACTTCCTGTCGGCTCTCGTAGAAGCCAAAGATGTCGCCCGAAGTGAGACGCACGGGGCCGAAATAGTGCAGTCCTCGGTTGTCACATCGCAACCGATAACGCCAGGCCACCTCTTCGTACCAGCGCATGGAGAGGAGGTTGATCAGATAACCCACCTGGGGCTTGGAGGAGGAAACCAACTCCCCCTCCAAAAGGCTTACTTTCAGAGGGAACTGGTCCTCGATACGTAACCAGGCCAAAGGCAAGGGCTTCCGGTTGGTAACCCGGACCGTCAGTTCCACCACCTCGCCGGGGAAGGCTCTCTTCTCGCCAAAGAAGCGCGTATACTCTACCCGCTGCAGGGAGTATCTATTCCACAGCCAGGCTAGGGGGGTTACGGTTAAGATGAGCGTAGCCAGGAGGGTGAGACCCGGCTGTTGTAAAAGGAGCCCCAAGAGTAGGCCTACTAGAGCCAGGCCCGCCCAGCCGCGCTCGAACATCTATGCCTCCTCCACCGGGACCGGCACCTCTTCTACGATCTCTCGCAGGATATCCTCCACGGAGCGGCCGCGCAGACGAGTCTGGGGGCTAACGATGAGGCGATGGCCAAGGACGTGGGGAGCCAAGTACTTAACATCATCGGGGATCACGTAGTCGCGACCTCGTAGGGCGGCCAGGGCTTGGGAGGTGCGATAGAGGAAAAGAGTACCTCGGGGGCTGGCTCCCAGTTCTAGAAACTCGTGCTCCCGCGTGGCCCGAGGGATACTCACTATGTACCGGCGTACCGATGCTTCAACCCTGATCCGGCGCGACTGGGCTATCACCTCTAGGAGATCCCCACTAGAGACGACCGGTTCTAACATCTCTAGAGGATCCTCCGTCCGAAAGCGAAGGAGGATCTCCTCTTCCTCCTCCTCTGTGGGATAGCCAAGTTTGATCTTGAGAAGGAAGCGGTCCACCTGGGCCTCTGGTAGAGGGAAGGTCCCCTCCAGTTCGATAGGGTTCTGGGTGGCCAGGACGAGAAAAGGGCGAGGGAGGTGCCTGGTTACGCCATCGACGGTGACCTGTTGTTCCTGCATCGCTTCTAGAAGCGCCGATTGGGTACGGGGGGTGGCCCGGTTTATCTCGTCGGCTAAGACCACCTGGGCCATAATGGGACCGGGACGGAACTCGAAATCCTCCCTCTTCTGGTTGAAGAAAGATACCCCGGTGACATCGGAAGGTAGAAGGTCGGGGGTAAACTGGATGCGCCGGAAACTGCAATCTAGGGATCTAGCCACTGCCTTAGCCAGCGTGGTCTTCCCTATCCCTGGCACATCCTCTATGAGGACGTGGCCCTCGCAGAGGAGGGCCACCAGCACCAGTTCGATCACCTCCTCCTTGCCCACGATAACCTTTCCCACATTCTCCTTGACTTGCTCCGCCATCCGGTGAATCATTTTGGCTCCTTTCACAACCCCCTGCCTATATCACCTAGTCCGAAGGGCTGAGGTTCAGCCCCCTTGCTCCCCTAGACCAGTTAGTATAGAATGCGTCAGGCCAAGGGAGGAGAGATTCCCATGCCCCATCACCGTCCTGAATCAGCGCCCCGCCCAGCCATCTCGAGGTTTGCCCCTTTCGCCGAACTCAGCCGCGACAACCGACTGATCGCCCTCTCTTGGTTCCTCTGGGGGGTCTCTGAAGGAGTGTGGTTCTACGTTTACCCTCTCTATATCAAAAGCCTGGGTGCTGACCCAGAAGAGATAGGCTTCGTCATCTCCGTAGCGATGATGGGAATGGCAGCCACCTTCATCCCCGCCGGGCTGCTAGCCGACCGTTATAGCCGGAAGAAGATCATGCTGGCCGGCTATCTATTGGGCCTTTTCTCTCTGATCTTGGTAGCCGTAGCCCCAGATTGGCGTGCCTTGCTTCCCGGTTTTCTCCTCTACTACATGTCGGCCTTTATTGTGCCAGCCATGAACAGTTATATCGCCAACGCTAGCGAGGGGCAAGATCTAAACCGAGTCTTTACCATGATGACCGCCGCTTACTCAACGGGCATCATCTTCTCTCCGGCCTTGGGAGGCTGGTTGGGCGAAAGGGTAGGGATGCGAAAAGTCTTTCTTCTCTCCGCCTCCCTCATCGTCCTCTCTACCTTGGCCATCCTGCCCCTGAAGGAACAGCCTGTTTCTTGTCAGTCAGCGGCTTTGAGGATAAAACCTCTCTTGAGGCACCGTCTATTTTGGGGGTTGAGTTTAGGGGTGGCTTTCATCTACTTGGTGACTAATCTGGGCTGGCCTTTGACCCCCAATTTCTTGCAGGAGGTGCGAGGCTTGGACCTTTCCCTTATCGGCGCCTTAGCCACCGCCCAATCCTTAGGTGCGGTCTTCATAGCCATCTTCTTGGGCAGGGTCTCACGGGGTGGGTGGGGGATGCTCGCCGCTGCACTCCTTATCTGGGTTTCTTATGGTATATTGCTTCTCTTTCCCTTCCCCTTTGCCATAGCCGGCGCCTATTTTCTGCGAGGCTCCTTCTCTGCCTTAGCCTCCCTCTCCTCGGCCCTGGTGGGGAAGATCTTAGAAAGCCCCTCCATGGGGCTAGGTTTTGGCCTCTTCGCTACCATGCGCGGTCTGGCCTTGGTGCCAGGCCCCTATATCGCTGGCTGCCTCTACGCCCTGCGCCCCGACCTCCCTTTTCTGGCCTCGATAGCCTTCATACCTGCGGTGATGTTACTGACAACGATAGTTCTGAGAAGATCACTCTAGAAGTCTCTTGCTCATCCCTACCCACTCCTCTTGGTAGCCTCTCTTCTCGTATAACCCTCGGGCCACGACGTTATGAGCGGCCACCGATAGGGCGATGAACCGGTATCCCCTTTCCTCTCCCCACCTCTCTGCCAGTTCAAGGAGGCGTCGTCCTAACCCCTTTCTACGTTGCTTCTCCTCCACATAGATGTCGAGAACGAAGGCCTGTTTTTGCCCTGTAAAGTAGTCGGTATTCTCGGTTAACCAGATGTAGCCCGCGAACCGTCCTCCTTCGTCCCTGGCTACGAACGCTTGGTGGGGCCGACTTCGATCATCTCTTATCTCGCCAATGAACCTGTTTAGCCTTTGGGCTACCAACCCCTTCTCTAGCCCTTCTCGACGTTGGGGCGATAGGTCTCGCCAGACGGTCTCTTTGCTCCTCTCCACGATGAGAGACCAATCGCTCTCCCTGGCTCCCACGATTTGGAACCCCATCTCTCCTCCGAAGAGGGGCAGGCTCTGTTAACCTGCCGCCTTTGGAGATTCCGATCTCCTTAAATGACCTCCAGTTCCCTTCCTACCTTCTCGAAGATTGAAAGCCCTCTATCTAAGTCTTCCCGACTGTGGGAGGCGGAGTTCATCACCCGAATGCGGGCCAGGCCTTGAGGGACGGTGGGATAGCCGATAGCCATGGCGAAGACCCCCTCCTCGAAGAGACGCCGAGAGAACTCTTGAGCCAGGGGCGCCTCTCCCAACATCACCGGGGTGATAGGGGTCTCGCTCTTGCCGGTGTCGAACCCCAGGCTTTTCATCCCCTCTTTGAAATAGCGGGTGTTATCCCACAGTTTGTCCACCAGTTCAGTGGAGGACTCCAAAAGATCGACGGCTGCGATGCAGGCGGCGGTATCGGCGGGGGTGACGGCGCTAGAGAAGATGAAGGGACGTCCCCTTTGCCGGAGCCACTCCACGATCTTCTTTCTGCCGGCTATGTACCCTCCGACGACGCCGAAGGCCTTGGATAAAGTCCCCATCTCAATATCTACTCCCCCGTGGAGGCCAAAATGGTCAACCACGCCTCGACCGCCATGCCCCAAAACTCCTTCGCCGTGGGCGTCATCTACCATAAGGAGCAGGTTGTGCTCTTCCGCGACCTCCACTAGATCCGGCAGGGGGGCGATGTCGCCATCCATAGAGAAGACGCCATCGGTGAGGATTAAACCTCGACGGTAGTCCCTCTCCGCCTCGACGACCTCCCGCAGACTTTTGGCATCCCGATGGGCGAAGCGGACGATCTTGGCCCGAGATAGGCGACAGCCGTCGATGATGCTGGCGTGGTTCAACTCATCGGAGAAGATGACATCTTCTCTCCCCACTAAAGCGGGGATGGTGGCTAGGTTGGCGCAGAAGCCCGATTGCAAGGAGATGGCTGCCTCCACCCCTTTGAACTCGGCCAGCCTCTTCTCCAACTCCAGGTGGAGGCTCATCGTCCCGGCGATGCTCCGCACCGCTCCTGGCCCCACGCCGTACTTCTCCAGGGCCTTTTGGGCTGCCTCCTTAAGTTGGGGGTGGTTGCAGAGGCCTAAATAGTTGTTGGCGCAAAAATTGAGCACCCGCTTCCCATCTACAGTGATCCACGCCCCCTGGGGCGACTCGATAGTCCGGATCACGTTATAGAGCCCATGCTCTTTCAACTCCTCTATCTGTTCATCGAGGAAGGCCAGTTTATCCTTTGCCATCTCGTCTCCTTTCTAGGGAAAAAGTACCACCTTCCCGCACTGGCCCAATCGCATCAGTTCCATCCCCTTCTCGAAATCCTCCAGGGGCAGCCTATGAGTGATGATAGGGCTCACATCTACAGCGCCGGAACTCAGAAGGGCCCGAATGCGGTACCAGGTCTCATACATCAACCGGCCGACTATGCCATAGACCGTTACCCCCTTGAAGATGATCTCCTCGGCTAGGTCTATCTCCAAAGGCCGGGAAGGTATGCCCAAGAGAACGGCATGGCCGCCGTTTCTTAAGGCTTTCAGCCCCTGATGGATGGCCGAGGGGTGGCCAGACATCTCCAGGAGAAGATCCACCCCCTGGCCATCGGTGGCAGCCCAGACCTCCTCTGCTACATCGACCTTGGTGGCATCGAAGGCCAGGTCTGCCTTCATGCGGCGGGCCAGATCCAGGCGATAGGGGATAACTTCGCTGGCATGGACAGCGGCGGCACCGGCTGCCTTAGCGATGCCGATGGCCATGAGACCGATGGGCCCGCAGCCGGTTACAAGCACCCTCTGGCCCGTGAGAGGGTAGGAGAAGGCGGCATGGACAGCGTTGCCGAAGGGCTCCTGGATGGAGGCTACCTCCAAAGGGAGATCAGGGGGGTTGAGCCAGGCGTTTTCTGCGGGAAGGGCCACGTATTCGGCGAAACTGCCAGATCTATCCACGCCGATGATGGAGTAGTCTCGGCAGACATGCGACTGGCCGGTGCGGCACTGGTAACAGACACCGCAGACGATATGGGTCTCGGCGGAGACCGAATCTCCTACTTTGAGGGTCTCCACCTCTTCCCCCAAGGCTACCACCTCGCCAGCGAATTCGTGCCCCATGATAAGGGGAGGCTTAACCCTACCCTCCGCCCAGGGGTCCCAATTGTAGATATGGAGGTCGGAGCCACATATAGAGGTGGCTCTGACCCTGACCAGCACATCTTTAGGCCCTATCTGAGGGACCTCTACGGTTATCAATGCAGCCCCGGGCCCGGGCTCGGTCTTGACCACCGCCCTCATCTTCTCTGCCATCTTCGCCCCTTTTGTTTATGATTTCACAACGGTCATAGTAGCACGGTGTACACCTGCCGTCAACCCACTTGATATACGGGAAGGAAAGTAATAGAATAGAGGTGATAGATATGAATGGCAAAGCGGGGCTATGGGGGGTGATGAGGGGTGAGAAGGAAGGTGACCATCGTTTTGGCCTTGGGGCTCGTTCTTCTCCTCGTTTTGGGCGTGTACTTGACTATGGGAAGGGGTAAGGTGAAGGAGGAAGAGGTAGCGGTTGTCCCTTCGCCCTCGCTCGTGGCAACGGAAACCCCACCGGAGCCGACGCCTACGTTGGAGCGGGACCCCTTCGCTCCTTATCGAGAGTATATGGTGCGCACTCATATCCAGCGGCGCGGCATCGGCGATAAAAGGGTCATTAGGGCCATGCTCACCGTCCCCCGTCACGAGTTCGTGCCTCGGGAGTACCAAGAGCACTCTTACGAGGACCGTCCCCTGCCCATCGGCTATGGCCAGACCATTTCTCAACCCTATATCGTGGCCCTCATGACTACGCTTCTGGATTTAGAGGAGGGCGACAGAGTGCTGGAGGTAGGTACCGGCTCGGGGTACCAGGCGGCCGTTCTAGCGGAGATCGTAGATGAAGTCTACACGGTGGAGATCATCCCCGAGTTGGCAGAGTCGGCGGCGAAAAGGCTCAAACGGTTGGGATACACCCAGGTGCAGGCGGCGAATCTAGACGGCTATTACGGCTGGGAAGAGTACGCTCCTTACGATGCTATCGTCGTCACCTGCGCCCCGGATCACATGCCTGCGCCCCTCCTCGAGCAACTGAAGGATGGCGGCCGTCTGGTTATCCCCGTAGGCTCTCCTGGTGCCTACCAGACCCTCTGGCTGGTCAGAAGAGAGGGCGACGAGTTCCGGTATGAGAATTGGGGCGGCGTTGCCTTCGTGCCCCTCACCGGCGAACACTAACTATTTGCCTCTTTCGTGCCCCTAATCAAAGGGTAGAAAACCACTAGCCCAATCAGGTAAGCCCCCCCCGCGCAAGCCAGAACCCAGGAGAAGCCGAGGGTGAGCGCTCCCATGGAGGCCAAAATAGAGGAGAGGACCGAGGCGCAGCCGTTGATCCCCCAGGCCCAAGGGATGAAGCCGGGCGCTAAACGGCTAGTTATCGCTATCCCCTTGGGGAAGGGGAGGCCCATGAGAAAGCCTAAGGGGGCCAAGATGAGGATAGAAGATAGAAGGCGGAGCCCTAACCCTAGCCCCAAGAGCGATCTGAAGAGAAAGGGCAGGAGAAAGGGGTAGAGAAAGATCATCGCCCCCAGAAGGAGGATCCCCCAGCCCAGAGGGAGCCTGGGGGAGGAGAGGCTGCCCAGGCCGGAAAAGGTGAGGAGAGCCAACAGAACGGCGCCTAAGGCGTAGACAGGGTGGCCGAGAAAGAGGATGAACCTCTGGATGAGGGGGATCTCCACGAAGAGATAGCCGATGCCCAAGAGGAAGAAGTAAAGAAATACCCGGCCCTTTATCCCTTTACCTCCTATCTCCCTCAGAAAGGAGAGGGGGAGGATGATCAAGACCAACGACGCTAGGAGGGCCAGGATGAGGAGCGCCCAGAGGACTAGGTATCCGCTTCCTCCAAAGGGTTGCCATATCTTCCCCAGGCTCTCCAGAATGGCAGGGATCTGTTTCCAGGTGAAAAAGTGGAAGAAGAAAGGCTTATCATCGGAGGGGGGGGAGACATCGAAGGGGTAAGCGCGATAGAACTCTGCTTTATCCCGGGCTCTCAAAAGATCCTGGCAAGCGAGGTAATATTCCGGCTTCTCTAAGAGATATATCTTGTTCGCCTCCTCGATGGGCATGCCTGGGTAGTAGACTAGGTCGAGTTGCCTTTCAGAGGCGAACTCTCTTATGGCCTCTATCTCCTGAAGGGTGAATTGGCTCCGCTTCACGAGAAGAAGCATGGTGGAAAAGGAGCGCAAGGCGGCGATATGCTGACCGGGGTCTACTCCTGCCCTCTCCAAGGCTGTAACCGCCAGGGCTAGGGCTCGCAGCCCCTCCGAGGGGGGGATCTGCAGCCATCGGTGGACCATCAGTATTCCCTGGGGTGAGAGGTGCTCCCAATATTCCACAAACGCTTCCTTGGTGTAGATGTAATTCTCCTGGAGGCTATAGGCTCCTGAGGTCACGGGTCGAAAACTATCAGACAAAGATAGTTGAATAAGGTCGAACTTGGCATCAGTGCGTTGGAGATAACTTCTTCCGATCTCGTTTACTACCGTCACCCGCCGATCTTGGAATACTCCCCCTGCGAAATCCCCGTACAGGTCTCTTACCACGTAGGTGACCAGGGGGTTCGCTTCCACAGCCACCACCTCTTGGACGCCGTGTCGCAAGGCGACTAAGAGATCCAAACCTCCTCCGGGCTCTAGTATGAGAACCCGGGGCTCGGTGAGCAATCGGTAAGGGAGAGAAATCGGCAGATAATCTAAGAAGGAAAGGTCGGTGTCCGGGGTAGCGGAGGTGAGGGGGCGCAGATTATCCCCATCGGTGGTGATACCCAACTGGGTGGGGAGCGGGCCAAAGTAGGAGGGGCTGAGCCCCGGCGCGGCGTGAACCCCGGGGCTCTTGACCACATCCACCCGCGAGAAAGCGTTCCAACGGCGGAGGAGGAGTTCCGCTCCCTTGTACCGTAAAGAGTTGCTGAGAGGCTTGTAGGGAGACATCTTAATGGTGAAATAGTCTGGCAGCCGGAGGAGAATCAAGAGCCATACGATCAGTACCACCATGGAAGCGGCTATTCTGCCTAGCGAGCGACCATAAGCCAAGAGCAGGGCGGCTAGAGCGCCCCCCAAAGAGGCCAGGATCACTGTTCCCTCCCCGCCCACAAGAGAGAGCGAAACCAAGGCCACGATGCACCCCAGGCCCGAACCCGCCAGGTTAAAGAAGTATATACGGCTCTCCTGGCCCACTAGGAGAGCCAAAGGAGCCCCGATGGTTAGCCCGGCCAGGAAGAAAGGAAGGGCCAAGGAGAGGTAATATATAGCCAGGTATAAGATCTGCCGGCGGTCCCATGTGATCTGATAGGAATCGAAAGGTATGTAGTTGCTGATAAGGTAGCAAGCCGGGAGGCTAAGAGAGAAGAGAAGGGAGTATGTAAAGAGGGAGGAAGGTAGATCCCGGCGTAGGAGTTTGGGGAAGACGGCCAAGGCGGTCCCTGAAGCCCCGAAGCCCAGGAGGGCTAGGCTCACGGCCATGAAGGCGAAATGATACCCTTGGGCCACGGAGAAGATGCGGGTGAGGGCGATCTCGAAGGTGAGGGTGGCCGCGGAGACAAAGAATATAGCCCAGTAGATGGGGGACATATAATCTTCTCCCAGGACCGATCCAGTTAGCCAATGACGAATATAACAGACCCCGATGGCCGGGTCAAGAAAGGCTCCATTTGCTTTCCCTGTTGACAGTCTGAGATGGGGTTTGCTATAATGGCCACAGCGAGGAGGAGGGAGGAATGATGATCGAATTCGCCACCGATGAGTGGGCCGAGGCCTTTATGGGGGTGATCAATGAAAGCGAGGCCTACGCTCAGGCGGCCAAGACCTGGGAGGGAGATTTCTACTTCATCGTCGAGGCTGGCGAGAATATCCCGCAACCTATCTATCTCTATGTGGATCTCTGGCACGGCAAGTGCCGGGAGGCGTTCGCCACCACCGACCCTAGCGTCAAGGATCCCGTCTTTCGCATGAGCGGCTCTCTGGAGAACTGGCGGCGGGTCATTGAGAAGAAACTAGACCCCATCCAAGGGCTCTTAACCCGCCGGTTCAAACTGAAGGGCGACATGGTGAAGGTAATGCGCGCCGTGAAGGCTGCTCAGGAATTGGTGAACTGCACAACACTCGTCTCGACCGAGTTTCCGGAGTAAGTCCACGTTAAAGATATACAACCTACGCTCTTGCCGCAGTGGAACCGGTGAGAGAAAGCCTCCCTGTGGAGGCCATCTACGAGGTCGCCCCCGTAGATGCCCCCTGGTTACGAGGAGTAGAACCTCCACAGTGTGTCGTAACCCAGTGGCCTCCACCTCGCTGAGTAGGGTGTCGTACGCTATCTTGTTACATCCAAGGAGCGAAAGATGTGGTATTTCAATAGTCCAGAGATCGTCTTCGGAGAGGGGGCCCTCGCCCATCTGGAGGAGATAGAGGGGCGCAGGGCCCTCATCGTCAGTGATGAGAACCTGGCGGCCCTGGGCTTCGTCAGAACTGTACAGGAGCATCTGGCCAAGGCGGGCATGGAGAGCGGTGTTTTCTCCCAGGTGGAGCCTGACCCCTCCTTGGAGACGGTAGTTCGCGGGGCCCAGGCTATGGCTGATTACGAGCCCGACTGGATAGTTGGCCTGGGAGGCGGCTCCTGTATGGATGCTGCCAAGGCGATGTGGGTCCTCTATGAGCGCCCCGACATCAGGCCGGAGGCCATAAACCCCGTGGAGATCCTGGGTTTACGGCAAAAAGCGCGACTCATCACCGTCCCCACCACCGCTGGAACGGGAGCTGAAGTCACTTGGGCGATAGTCCTCAGCGACACCCAGGAGGAGCGGAAACTGGCCTTGGGCTCTCGGGAGAACATGGCCGACATAGCAATCGTGGAGCCCGGTCTATCGAAGGGTATGCCCCCCCGCCTCACCGCTGACACGGGCCTAGATGCCCTCACCCACGCCCTGGAGGGTTACGCCTCCACCTGGGCCAATGATTTCAGCGATGGGCTATGCCTCAAGGCGACAGAGTTGATCTTTCGATACCTCCCCCGGGCCTATAGAGATGGGAGTGACGAAGAGGCGCGAGAGAAGATGGCCAACGCCGCCACCTTGGCCGGACTAGGGTTCGGCAACTCCATGGCTGGCCTGGCTCACAGCATGGGGCACGCCTTGGGCGGGGTCTTTCACACCCCTCATGGGAGAGCGGTGGGGCTATTCTTGCCCTATACCATCGAGTACGCGGCCCGCGAGAACCCCGGTCGCTACGCCCAGATAGCGCGCTACCTCAGCCTGCCAGCCCAGACAGAGACCGAAGGGGCCGGAAGCCTGGTCCGCGCCATCAGGGAACTCCTCGAGCGCCTGGAGCAACCCATGAGCCTAAGAGAGGTGGGCATCGAGCGAGAGGCCCTGCAGGAGCGAATGGATAAGCTCATCGAGAACGCGGAGAACGAGGCCACTACGGTGGTGCACCCTCGCATCCCTACCACCGAGGAGCTCGAAACCCTCTTCCTCTACGCCTACGGGGGAAAAGAGATAGATTTCTGAGCCCTCGGGCGATGGAAGGTTTCTATGAGAGCGGCCATCATCTATTTCTCTCAGACGGGGAATACTGAGCGGATTGCAGAGGCGATATGCCTGGGCTTGAACAGCCAACACCTCCCCGCTGACCTCATCCCTCTCTCAAAGGCCAAGCCCACAGACCTAGCGAGATACGACTTTTTGGGCCTTGGCCACCCGGTATTCTTCTGGAAGCCGCCCCTCAACGTGCGGCGGTTCATAAACTCATTGCCCTCTCTAGAAGGCCAAAGGGGCTTTGTCTTCTGCACCTGGGGCAGCCATAAATCGTCAGCCTTATTGGTGACCGCCAAGATGTTGTCGCAGCGGGGTTTGCAAATCCTAGGCACCTTCGATGCCCGGGGCTTCGACAGTTATCCCATCTACAATAAAATGGGGCTCGGTTTCGGCCACCCTGATGAGAAAGAGTTGGAGGCCGCCAGGGGGTTCGGGGCGGACCTGGCTCGAAAGGTGCATGACGATGAGACCATGAGAGTTGCCCTTCCCCGTTTCATCTTCCACCTCCTACCCATTCTCTCCCCAGACTGGCTTACTTCCAGCCGTCTCTTCCCCAAGGCAAGGTTGACCCAGGATGCCTGTGACCGGTGCGGGGAGTGTGCTGAGGTTTGCCCCACCGGCAATATCGAGATGACTCCTTACCCCCTCTTGGGGGAAGATTGCCTGGGGTGCTATCGTTGTGCCGAGGTTTGTCCCCTTGGAGCCCTACATGTCAACTGGAGATGGTACCATCTTTGGTGGATCGCTTTTCCCTACGGGTGGTTCTTCTCAATCTTGGACCGGTGGAGACTCCGATCCCGCCAAGCAGTCCAAACAGGAAGGTGATATGAATATGAAAGGGTATATGGGGAAATTGCTCGTTGTTGATTTGAGTAGTGAAGAGGTTAAGGAGGAGCCTCTTGATAGCCAGTGGGCTCGTCAGTTCATTGGAGGGAGTGGGCTAGCGGCTCGTTATCTTTACGATCTACTGAGCCAGGAGACGGAACCCCTGGGGCCGGAGAACCCCCTACTTTTCATGACCGGCCCTTTGGTGGGAACCCGGGCCCCCTCCTGCGGCCGGTATGTCATCTGCGCCCGTTCCCCCCAGACGGGAATCTGGGGGGAGAGCAATATCGGGGGGTTCTTGGGGCCGGAACTCCGCTTTGCAGGCTACGATGGGATAATGATCCGAGGCCAAGCCGCCAAGCCAGTTTATCTTTTCATCAAGGATGGCCAGGCCGAACTCCGCTCGGCTTCTCATCTCTGGGGACAAGGTAGTTACAAGACGCAAGAGGCGATTAAGGAAGAACTAGGAGACAGGCAGGTGCGAGTGGCCTGCATCGGAGAGGCGGGGGAGAACCTAGTCAAGTACGCTGCGGTGATGGCGGATGCGGGGCGAGCGGCTGGGCGCACAGGCATGGGGGCGGTGATGGGAGCCAAAGGGCTCAAGGCTGTGGCCTGCCGAGGGAGGGGACCCATTCCCTTGGCCAACAGACAGGCATTCACTGAAATGGCCCGAGCAGCCCTCCTTGAGGTCAAAGATGATATAACCACCCAGATCCTTCGCCAGACGGGCACCGCTGGCAGTGCAGATTATTTTGCGCTTTTAGGGCTCATGCCCAATCGCTACTTCACCCAAGGCAGTTTCCCCGAAGCGGAAAAGATTGGCGGTGGAGCCATGGCGGAAACCATCCTAGTAGGGGTCAGCGGCTGCTTCGGTTGTGCCTCCCAATGCGGCCGCCGGGTGGAGATCGCTGAGGGCCCTTACCGGTTGGGGGAGACCGATGGCCCGGAATATGAGACCGTCGCTTCCCTGGGCTCGCTCCTTCTCATCAGCGATCTGGAGGCTGTTTCCTACCTCGGTTACCTTTGTAACGCCTATGGCCTGGACACCATTAGCACCGGTGTGACTATCGCTTTGGTGCATTATCTATATCAAGAAGGGATCATAAGTGAGCAAGAGACCGGCGGTCTGAAACTCCGGTGGGGTGACCCTGATCCCGTCATCCAACTGGTGAAGATGATCGCCCGCCGGCAAGGCTTTGGCGACCTCTTGGCTGAGGGGGCACTGGCCGTGGCCCAGCATTACGGGGTGGGAGATTGGGCGGCCCAAGTGCAGGGGCTGGAGATGCCGATGCACGACCCTCGCGCTAGTGCCGGGGTGGCTCTCTCCTATCTGACCTCCCCCCGAGGTGCCTGTCACAATAAGAGCGATATGTACTTGGTAGATGTAGGGCGGATCATGGAGGAGATAGGTGTGGCAGCCATGGATCGCTTCCAGGAAGAGGGGAAGGCGGAGGTTGTAGCCCGCCACCAGAACTGGCGAAGTGTTTGCGACGCCCTCATTACCTGCACTCTCATGAACGTCCCGATACAGGGGTTGGTCGATATGCTGAATGCGGCCGCCGGCTGGGACGTTGACTTAGAAGAGATGATGACCGCAGGAGAGCGGATCTTCAACCTGAAACGGGCCCTCAACATCAAGTTGGGCTGGAGCCCAGAAGGGGAAAGGCTGCCACCTCTTTTCCTACAGCCTCTAGAGGAGGGAGGCACTGGAGGGTATGTGCCCGATGTGGAGAGGTTGTTGCTCGATTATTATCGAGTCCGAGGCTGGGACAGGGAGACAGGGAAGCCAACCGCGGAGCATCTTCGAAGATTGGGCCTGGAAGATATAGCCAGGGATCTAGGGGAGAGTGTATAGCCTCTTGATGGCGCCAGGCTCCCTTCGATAGAATGACCGAAACCGGACTCACCGTCAACGAGGGTCAGAGAAGGAGGTTAATGAAATGGAGAAGACAGCCCAGCCTCGCGGGCTCTACTTTGAGGATTTCGAG
>DMLA01000047.1:19337-22924 GCA_003453555.1 Chloroflexota bacterium
TCTGGCGACTATAATCAACTGCACACCGATGCCGAGTTCGCCAAGGGGACCCCTTTCGGCCAGCGAGTGGCCCACGGGCTTTTGGGCTTGACTATGGCCTCCGGTTTGGCTAGCCGCTTGGGGTTCATCGAAGGGACCGCTGAAGCGTTCCTGGGCCTCACCTGGAAGTTCAAAGCCCCCATCTTCATCGGCGATACCATCTCCCTTCAGGCCAAGGTGACCCACAAGAAGGCCCTTCGCCGTCTAGGTGGGGGGATAATAGTATTGGATGTGGTTTTGGTCAACCAGAAGGGGAAGAAGGTGCAAGAAGGGGAATGGAGAGCCCTGATCAAGGGGTCCCAAGGATAACCAGAAGATAGGTTAGGGGTGCGCCTTCTTCCCCACCGCGCTAGGCGAGGTCTCTTTCCCCACATTCCTCTCGGAGTTATTTGCCCCCCCGGCCTATCCGTGCTATACTTTTTGTCGTTCTTAGAAGATCCTCTCCCTTGTGGAGAGCACAAGGAGGGAAGGGTTTGAAAGCCCTAATCACCGGGGGAGCAGGGTTCATCGGGAGCAACCTGGCCCATAGACTCCTCTCCAAGGGCCAGGAGGTGGTAATATACGACAATCTGGCGCGGAGGGGAACGGAGAAGAACGTCGCCTGGCTCCGCGAGAATCACGGAGAGGCCTTTCAACTCATAAGGGGCGACGTCAGGGATGCGCAGAGGCTAGAGAAGGTGGTAGGTGAGGTAGATCTCATCTACCACCTCGCTGCACAGGTGGCGGTCACTACTTCGGTCCTCGACCCCAGAGAGGATTTCGAAATCAACGCCCTGGGCACCCTCAACGTTCTGGAGGCAGCGAGGAGATGCAAAAGCGAACCGATCGTCGTCTTCACCTCCACCAATAAGGTGTACGGTACTCTGGAGAGCATAGAGGTCGTGGACAAAGGCAGTCGGTACGACTTCGCAAATATAGAAGGTGTTTCTGAGTCCTACCCTTTGGATTTCCACTCCCCGTACGGCTGTTCCAAGGGGGCGGCTGATCAATACGTCAGAGACTACGCTCGCATCTATGGTCTCCCTACCGTCGTCTTCCGCATGTCTTGCATCTATGGTCCCCGCCAGTTCGGTAACGAAGACCAGGGGTGGCTGGCTCACTTCTTGATCTCTTCCCTTTTGGGACGCCCCATCAAAATCTACGGCGACGGCAAGCAGGTAAGGGATATCCTCTACGTCGACGATCTCCTGGCGGCCTTTGAGTCAGCGGTGGAACAAATCGAGGCGGCAAGAGGCCAAGTGTACAACATCGGAGGAGGGCGAGAGAACACGATATCTGTATGGGTGGAGTTCAAGGAGATACTGGCCGAACTCCTGGGACACTCGGTGGAGGCGGAGTTCAGCGACTGGCGCCCAGGCGATCAGCGGGTCTATATCAGCGACATAAGCAAGGCTCACCAGGAGTTGGCTTGGAGCCCTCAGGTATCGGTGAGAGAGGGCACAAAAAGGCTATTCGATTGGGTCACCAGCCATAGGAACCTTTTTGAGTGACCCTTAGCCACCTCCGGCACCTCTCCTTAGTACGACTTTCCTATTGTGGGCCTAATACCCTCCTGTTAGAATGAGGGCATGAAAGGTCTTTCATCACCTCGTTGTTGGGCCTTATTCCTCAGAGGGTGGGGGGTGCCTCCCCATCTTGCCCCTTTGTTTGCCTTTTTGGCTCTTCTTCCTTT
Organism: Chloroflexota bacterium; assembly: GCA_003453555.1. Taxonomy (GTDB): domain Bacteria; phylum Chloroflexota; class Anaerolineae; order UBA7937; family UBA7937; genus UBA7937. Next base: position 21,049 of record DMLA01000047.1, read on the forward strand.
CCTGTTCCTCCCCGCCACCCCCTCTGAGGCTGTGCCCCGCCCTCACCTGGGCTACGGGGCCTTCGTGGCCAACCCTGGCAATCTGAATATGGTCAACGATCTGGGCTTCGGTTGGTTTGCCCACCCCCTCTTTTGGTCAGGCGCCGAGGAGATAAATAACTATTACGAGCCCGCGAATCTCAACAACATCGTAGACGCAGCACAAAGCAACCACTTGAAACTCATCCTCCGCGTGAGCGATGCCCCGGATTGGGCATGGGATATGGGTGATCCCCTCCAATGGGCCGGTGAATTCGGCGATTTCATGGGATGGGTGGCCCAACACGTGGAGAACCGCGCCCCAAACCTGGAGGTAGCCTACGTCATCTGGAACGAGCCGAACCTACCCAACGAGTGGGGAGGGAGAACGCCCCAAATATCATGGATGATTGCCCTGCTCGAGGCTGCTTATCCCCGCATCAAAGCGGTTGACCCGGACGCAGTGGTGATCGCCCCGGGGATGGCCACTACCGGGGGCTCCTTCTCTGGGTGCGGAGTGAATATCAGCACCATCGAAGTGGGCCTGAGCGCTGCCTACACGCAGAAACTCTTGGCCGCACAGGCAGTGAACGATTTAGAGTTCATCTGCGGTATCTACGAAAATGGAGGCCAGGGTTACTTCGATGTTTTGGGGACCCATCCCTATGGCTTCGCCTACGCCCCGGAGACCAATCCCTCCTCGGTTACTGGCCTGACCTTCCGCCGCGCGGAGCAGCAGCGGGCCATAATGGAGGCTCAAGGGGATGGCGATAAACAGATGTGGGCCATTGAATTCGGTTGGTTTGTGAATAACTGCCCCGACCAGGATTGCAGCGGCCCTTGGGGAGACCGCGTTTGGCAGATCGTCTCCAAGAGCAACCAGGCCGATTACCTAGTGCGTGCCTACGACTACGCCTATCAGAATTGGCCTTGGATGGGAGTGATGACCTTCTTCAACCTAGATTTCAACACCGTGCCTTGGTATCAGTGCTGTGACCCCATCCGGGGATATGGCATCGCCAACAATCCAGCCTATGATGCCCTGAAAAACATGCCCAAGCCGACCTCTGGCTCCATTGCCGGCAAGGTGCGAGAGAATCGAGGGATCGCGTTAGCGGGGGCAACGGTAGAATTGGTGGGCTCTCAGACCACAACTAGCAGTATGAACGGCGAGTACGCCTTCCAGACCGTTCCTGCTGGTACCTACGACCTGCAGGCCAGCGCCAGCGGCTATGGCACTTTGCAGCCTATGCGCGGCGTGGTAGTAAGCGAGGGGGAAGCACTGACTGGTGTGAACTTCTACTTGCCGCCGCCAGATAACGTGGTGAGCAACTGGGATTTTGAGAGCGACCTAGACTCTTGGACCACTGGAGGCAGCAATTTGCCTGCTATCAGCAGCGATGGCCACACCGGCTATAAGTCCGCCCAATTGGGCGGCGGAGCGGCCGGCGAATCCTGGATAGAGCAAATAGTGGATATCCCTGCCGATATCTATCGCCCCACTCTCTCTTTCATCTACAGATATCCTTCCCAAGGCACAGGCGAGGTGGCACAGGTCATAGTTGCGGGCATTACCGAACCCATCTCCGTCTCCTCGGAGTGGGCTCACCACTGGATAGACCTCGATGGGCAGCAGGGGGAGATGGTCACCATTCGCTTCACGGTCAGCGAAAATGGCAGCAACCCCTCCTATCTCTACCTCGATGAGGTGAGCCTGGGAAAGGCCTCAGGCGGCCCTTACAAAGGGTATTTGCCTCTTGTCCACGAGGTTCTTAGCCTCTTTGTCTCCTCTCATCTACTGTGATAAGATAGCGGCATCTAGGGGAGCGTCGCTATTTCTATGTCGCATTTCATGGAG
>DMLA01000207.1 GCA_003453555.1 Chloroflexota bacterium
CAATCTAGTGAAGGGGAGCGGTGAAAGACCGCTCCCCTTCATTCTACTTAGCCAGTAAGACCCTAAGTGACCTATGGCAGGGCCAACAGATCGAGGTTGTCGAAGGCGCAGTGCGCACCGGGTTCCTCAAAGGGGCCGTACCCGAATCCGATATAGCCAGACCCATACTCGCCCACGAAACTGGTGAGCGCCAACTGGCCGTTGATGTAGGCGGTGAGGTTGCCATTCTCCACGATGAGCCGGATATGGTTAGTGGCGTTGCCCTGGATGATAGCCTCAGAGGGAGTGAACTCCTGGATAAACTCCCACTCCCCATCCACGTATCGTCCCAAAGCCACATAGCCATCGCCGGAGATGGCGAACTCATAGAGGTTCTCCAGATCCTGTACCCCGAAGACCACGGCGATTTCGTTGTCGTTGGTACCCTCTACTTGGGTGGCATCCGCATCCAGGTCGAAGTTGGCGAAGGGGCCGACCCCACTGGTGCCGAAAAGGAAGTTGTCCATCCCTTCCTCGTAGATGGAAATGATGTGATAGGCTCCATCTACGACGGCGATCATGTTGCCGGCCTCATCCTCCCCTTCATACCAGCCATTTTGAAAATTCTCATATGGGTATTTGGTACCAGGCTATTCCTACCTTTCCGCAAGCCGAAGAGGGGTATAATCAGACATTGTAGAGGAACTTTTTCCAGTTGCCAAGTATGATTGCTGCCTAATCTGCAGCGTGATATAATGTTTTTAATATGGCTGAGCAACTGAGGATAGTAACCGATAGCACCTGCGATCTCCCTCTGGATTTGGTGGAGAGGTATGGGATCACAGTAGTGCCGGCCCTCATCCGCTTTGGCAACCGAACCTACCTGGATGGGATCGAGATAACCCACCAAGAACTATATCGCCGTATGTTGGAAGAGGATGAGGTCCCCAAGAGTTCCCAGCCCTCCCCTGGCCAGTTCTTGGAGGTCTACAAGGAACTGGCCGCTGAGGGTGCCTCCATCCTCTCCATCCACGTCACCGCCAAGACCAGTGGCGTCTGGCAGTCGGCCTCTCTGGCCCATTCTATGCTTCCCGAAGCGGATATCGAGGTCATCGATTCGGCCTCCGTCTCCATGGGCACCGGTTTCATCATCTTGGAAGCGGCCCAGGCCATCGAGGCCGGCAGAAGCAAGGGCGAGGTTCTAGCCCTCATCGAGGATATCAAATCCCGTATGAATATCTATGCCACCGTGGGCACCCTCAAATATCTGCGCTTGAGTGGCCGGGTGGGCCACATGCAGGGAATATTCGGCTCCCTTCTGGATATCAAGCCGGTGATCACCCTCAGAGAGGGGGTAGTGATGGCTGTGGATAAGGTGCGCACCCGTAAGAGAGCCTTGGATCGCGTTCTGGAGTTGACGAAGCAAGCAGTGGGCACGGAAGACCCGGTTAACATCGCAGTGATGCACACCCGTGTGCCCCAGGAGGCTCTTCGGTTCAAGCGCCGGGTGGAGGAGAGCTTCAACTGCCAGGAGTTGATGCTCGGAGAGGCTGGGATCGCTCTGGGGGTCAACGGCGGCCCCGGGGTATTGGGGATCATAGCGTATAGGGTCGATCTTTAGCCAATTAGTAGTCCCGTTCTAACGTGACAAGCGAGCCCTTTTCCAGAGGCTAACAGCAGCGAGATGATGAGGAGGTTGGAAATGAGGATCGTGCTCGATGCTATGGGGGGGGACTATGCCCCAGAGGTGGTTGTGGAGGGAGGGGTCTGGGCTGCCCGGGAGTTGGAAGTGGAGGTCATCCTTGTAGGCCAGGAGGAGGCGGTCCGCCAAGAACTAGAGAAACACGACACCAGCGGTTTAAGCCTGCCCATCGTCCATGCCAGTCAAGTCATTGAGATGACCGACAAGCCTGCCCAAGCCGTCAAGGCCAAGAAGGATTCCTCCATGGTAGTGGGGATGGATCTAGTGAAGAAGGGAGAGGCCCAAGCCTTCGTCTCCGCTGGGAATTCGGGAGGGGTGATGGTGGCGGCTCTCTTCCGGCTGGGCAGGATGAAGGGTATCCAGCGTCCGGCGTTGAGCGCTATCCTCCCCGCACTCAAGGAGCCGATCTGTATCCTTGATGTGGGGGCCAACACCGACTGCAAGCCTGAATACCTCCTCCAATTCGCCATCATGGGGAACGTCTATATGGAGAGGGTTTTGGGAATAGAAAAGCCGCGGGTGGGCATCGTCTCTACCGGCGAGGAGGAGGGGAAAGGCAGCCAATTGGTCCTGGAGGCCTACCAACTCCTGAAAGGAAGCGGGCTCAACTTCATAGGCAACGTGGAGGGGAAGGATGTCCTTTTCGGCCTGGCCCAGGTGGTGGTAACCGATGGTTTCACGGGGAACGTGATGGTCAAGCTAACGGAGGGGGCGGCTGGTTTGTTGGGAGAGGTTATCGAGGAGGAGATCAAGAGAAGCCCTTTGACCGCCCTGGGCGGGCTTTTGGCCAAGCCAGCCTTCAGGCGGGTGAAGAAGAGGCTGGACTACAGCGAGTATGGAGGTGCCCCGCTCCTGGGGGTGAACGGGGTGGTGATCGTGGGCCATGGACGATCCAACGCCAAAGCGATCAAGAACGCCGTGCGCATGGCTAAGCAAACGGTTGAGGGGGGGATGACAGAGGCGATCAAAGGGGAGATCGAGCGAAGGGTGGAAGGGGAAAGGAGGGGCTGAGATGTCGAGGGAGGAGTCACGAACCCCTCCTCGGTTGAGGGCTGCCCAGCAGAAGGGGCCGGCTGGCAGAGAGGGAGCATCGGTGGAAGAGGCGCTCCTCAGCCAGGAACTGGAGGAGTTGGTAGCCGAGATCTTAGAGGGGGTGGAGACATTGCCCCAGCCAGAGAGGGTCGAAGGGTATAGAAAGAGGGCTCGGGTGGTGATCACCGGGATGGGGGCTCTCACCCCCTTGGGCCTGACGGTGGAGGAGACCTGGGAGGGGCTGGTGGCTGGCCGATCCGGGATCGGCTATCTTTCCCGTATAGATACCGCTGACTTACCCACCAAGATAGGTGGTGAAGTCAAGGGGTTCGACCCCTCTCTTTACATGGATTTCAAGGAAGCGCGGCGGATGGAACTCTTCAGCCAGTTCGCTGTGGCGGCCACGGGCATGGCTCTGGAGGACGGGGGGCTGGTCATCGATGAGACAAACGCCCCTCAGGTAGGGGTGTTGATAGGGACGGCGATAGGGGGCTTAGGTGCCACTCAAGAGGCCTGTCTGCGCTATTTCGTGGAGAAAAAGCGGGTCTCGCCTTTCTATCTCGTTTCCATGATCCCCAACATCGCCGCCTTCCACGTCGCTCGCCTCTATGGGCTCGAGGGGTACAACTCCACCGTCACCACCGCCTGTGCTGCAGGGACCCAGGCAGTGGGTGAGGCGGCGGAGGTGATTCGCCGGGGGGCGGCCCAAGTGATGATCGCCGGAGGCACCGAGAGTGCAGATAGCCTCCTGGGCATGGCTGGCTTCGTCTCCATGAGGGTTCTCTCCACCCGCAACGATGATCCCCAAGGCGCTTCCAGGCCCTTCGATAAGGATCGGGATGGCCTCGTGGGCTCCGAGGGCTGTGGCATCTTGGTCTTGGAAAACCTGGAACACGCCTTGAGACGGGGAGCCCGTATATACGCTGAAGTCTTGGGTTATAGCACCACCTCCGATGCCTATCATATGGCCCAACCAGACCCCGAGGCGAAGGGGGCCACTCGGGCCATGCGTTGGGCCATCGCCGATGCTGGGTTAAGACCCGAGGATATCGACTACATAAATGCCCATGGTACCTCCACGGTCTTAGGCGACATTATGGAGACCCTAGCCATCAAGAAGGCCCTGGGGGAACATGCCTATAAAGTACCTATCAGTTCCACAAAGAGCATGATAGGGCACCTCATGGGTGGGGCCGGGGCTGTGGAGGCGATCGCCACCGCTCTTACCATCTATCAGGGGGTGATCCACCCCACCATCAACTATCATACCCCTGATCCCCAATGCGATCTCGATTACGTCCCCAACGTGGCGCGACAGGTGGAGGTGAGGATCGCTCTCTCCAACTCCTTCGGGCTGGGTGGCCAGGACGCTTGCCTGGTCTTGGGTCGGTATCAGGTGTAAAGGTGCAAATTAGGACCGATGAGGAACTGATCGTTAGAAAGTCGGTAGCCGCCAAGTTGGGGAGCGGGGTGGGGCTGGTTCTCGTCCTCTCCGGCCTTATCCTACTTTGGGTACCCTGGGGGTCCCCCTGGTCCTATCTAGCGGTTCTTTTGGGCTTCGTCATCGGAAGCGCTGGGAATCGGCAGATGAACCGATGGGTAAATGAACCCCGGGCGGATCAGGTTCTCTCCCGGGCCCTGCGGGGCTTCGATGATAGGCACTATCTCTATAATTACATCCTGCCCCCCGATCATGTCCTTTTAGCCCCCTACGGGCTTTTCGTCATCAAAGCGAAAGGGGTGGAGGGCCGGATTCGCTGCCTCAAAGATAGGTGGCAAAGAGGTTTTAGTCTCCTCCGCCTCCTGCGGGGTTTTGCCCCCGAGACTCTCGGCAACCCTACGAAAGAGACGCGGCGAGAGATGGAGAGGCTCATCGAATATATCGCTCAGCGCCTGCCGGGAGAGGAGATTGAAGTAAAGGGGGTGATCATCTTCACCCATCCCCAGGTGCAGTTGGAGGTGAGGGGAGCGATTCTTCCTATCATGCTGCTTAGAAGCCTAAAAACCCATTTGCGTAAGGCGGCCAAGGGAGGGGAGATGCCCGAGGAGATACGAAAGGAGTTGGTGAGGATCTTTGATGAAGCGGCAGGTTAATTCCCGCATGTGTTTCGTCTGCGGGGTGGAGAACCCTATAGGCCTGAGACTCGTCTTTGAGGAGGAAGGCAAGCAAGTATGGGCTGAGTTTACTCCCCGAGAGGAGCACCAGGGCTTTCCCGGCATCCTCCATGGGGGGCTGACTGGCACTCTCTTGGATGAGGTGATGGGAAGGTGCCTCATGGCCGGCGGAGAGGAGCGGTGGATGCTATCAGCCAAACTGGAGGTGAGATACAGGAAGCCTATCCCCATAGGTGAACCTCTGACTGTCATGGGAGAGGTGGTACAGGATCGAGGCCGTCTGGTAGAGACTCGGGGTGAGATACGCTTGAGCGACGGGTGCCTGGCCGCCCAGGCCAAGGGCATATATATCCAGACGCCTCAAGAGATGAGGGAGAAGATGGAGAGGGAACTGGGAGATTGGCAGGTGTGGGTGGGCTAGGACCTTGGAGCAGCCCTTGAACAGAAGCCTGGGGAGAGATACGCCTATCCGATGGCTCCCTAGCCGCCAAGAGCAAAGGTGTTTGTGTTAAAGCGTCCCCGGAGATGGTGGAAGCGTTGAAGGAGGAGGCGAAATATTGGCGGGTAGAGCCATCCTGGCATGTAATACCGAGACTCTATGCAGTCAGCGGGATCTTGAAGGTTTTGGCAGGAGAGCTGGAATGATGTTCCTCGGGCACAAGTTGCGCCAATTGGCTCTGATTGTAGTAACGGCCGCTTCGGTCACTAGTTGTGGCCTGCTCTCGGGAGGGCCTAAGACCGAGACGTGGGGAAGCGGAAACCTCCGGATGACATTATGGGTGAGTAGATCGCTACCGAGGGTAGGCGAGCCGGTCGAGATCAGGTACACGGTGGAGAACCCCACCGACCAGACAGAGGTCATCCAATTGGAAGATAAGCCAGTAATGGACATCCTTATCCTCTTTGGGCCTGGTGGACATATCACAAACATATACTGGTCAGATGGACGCGAGATAACCCCGGAGATGAGGAGGCTGGAGTTAGCCCCAGGTCAATCAAAAACCATCGAGATGACCTGGGTCGCTGACAAAAAGGCAGAGGGTGGCCCAGTCTCGGTACATGGCATCCTAAACTGGGCGCAGATGTACTCATCGTACGTGCCTGTCATGATATGTGTAGGCAAGTGCCCCGTTTACTAGTACCCTCAACAGCCGCGCCACGGTATGCTATGAGAGCCCCGGGGGAAGAGGGGTTGGAATGATGCTTCCTGGGCGAAGGTTGTACCGATTTGCCGTTCTCCTAATGATAGCGGCTCTGCTCACTAGTTGTGGCCTGCTCTGGGGGAGGCCAAAGAGCAACACGACGAGCGATGGGTACCTCGGGCTCACATTGTGGGTGAGCCGATCGCTACCAAAGGTAGGCCAGCCCGTCCAGATCAGACATACGGTGAAGAACCCCACTGACCACACAGAGGTCATTCAATTAGAAGAGAAGCAGGAGCCAGTCATGGACATCCGGATCCACTTCGGGCCACTTGGAGGTACTACAACGCTATACTGGTCAGACGGGCGGGAGATCACCCCGGAGATGAGGAGGCTGGAGTTAGCCCCAGGTCAATCAAAAACCATCGAGATGACCTGGGTCCCCGACAAGAGGGCAACGAATGAAATAGTCTGGGTAAGCGGCATGCTAAACCGGGAGCAGAGGTCCCAACATGTGCCTATCGATATATGTGTAGGTAGCTGTTATCTTGGCTACTAGCGTGGAGTCGGAGCTAGGATAGGTCAGGAGAGCCCCGGGGGAAAGGGGCTTTTCCCTGTCCGGAGGTAACTCCTGGCAGCCAAAGGTTGGACCGCCACCCCAGTGGCAAAACCGAGACTCGCAAGGGGCGCTAATGCGCCCCTTGTCATCTTTTGGGCTATTTCTAACTGAAGGGCACGGGGGTGAAGATGGTGAGGAAGAGGATGAGGGCCAAGATGCCGATCATCTTTCTCTTCCCGCCCACCCCACTGATATCGTTTAAGGGTCTGGGGTGGCGGGGGCCGCTTAGAAGGATTAAGAGGGCCCAGAGGAGCCAGCCAGACCAGAGGAAGAGCCCCAGGCCCATAAGGAGGAGAAGGATCAGTTGGGCTATCCACTTGTAGGCCCCTCCTAGAAGAGCGTAGGCTACATGCCCCCCGTCCAACTGTCCCGCCGGCAGTAGGTTGACCCCGGTGACCATCAGCCCGATCCAACCAGCAAAGGCGATAGGGTGGAGGAAGACGTCAACCCCTCCACCGGGAAGGATCTGGCCGTGAACCAGATACTTAAGAGCCAGATACAATAGCGAGTTACCCTCCTGGAAGTAGCCTGGCCCGTGTATGATAGGCCTTACCTCGGAGAGGGAGAGGCCGAAGATCAAAACGGGGATGGCTATCGCCAGCCCAGCCAGTGGCCCCGCTAGCCCCACATCGAAGAAGCCTTTTCGATCCTTGGCTACCGATTCCATCCTGATGAAAGCCCCGAAAGTCCCCAAGCCGATGGGGACGGGGATGAAGTAAGGGAGGCTGACTCTGAGGCCATGTCTCTGGGCCATGAAATAATGGCTCAACTCATGCGTCCCCAAGATGAGGAGGAGAGCAGAGGCGAAGGGGATCCCGAACTTTAGAGTTCCAGGGTTCTCTAGGGGGTTGAACCCTTCGTTAGCGGCTCCCACGTAGAGGGTAGTGAGGATGGTGGCTAAGAAGAGGAGAAGGTTGATGATGGGCCGGGGCTTCCCCCTCTCCGGGGGAGCGGGGACGATGAGCACGCTATCCCGGCCTCTCCGCCTCTGAAGGAGAGGGAGCAAACCTTTGGCTTCCAGCCTCTCGTAGAGGAGGGAGAAGGCGGTTTCCGCATCCCAAAGGAGTTGGCCAGAGAAGAGGACAGCCTCTCCTCCCCGCCTCAACGAAACGTCGTCTACTAGGAGTACATCCTCCACCTGGGCCCTTAACTCCTCAATGAACCTTTCTTCTGAAACGGTTGGTTCCCTTATCTGCACTTCGATACCCCCTGAGCGGGGCGACAGACATAGATCGCCGGTTTCTTTGCCATGGCTTTCTCGTACTCCTTCGTCACCAGGGCTTGGAATTCTGGGACCGCCTCTCGGGTCACCAGGCTCACGGTGCAACCGCCGAAGCCAGCCCCGGTGAGGCGGGAGCCGTAGACCCCTGAGACCTTCCTAGCAGCCTCTACCAAGATATCCAGTTCAGGGCAACTTACCTCGAAATCGTGGCCCAGGCTATGGTGGGAGTCGTACATTAGCCGGCCGAAAGCCTCCAAATCTCCTCTCAGCGCTTCTGCCGCCTCCAAGGTTCGTTGGTTCTCGGTCACTACATGCCTAACACGGCGATAGATAGAGGGTGGCAAATCGCTCCTGCGCTCCGCCAACTCTTGGGGGGAGACGGAGCGTAGCGAAGGGACTCCCAAAAGCCTTGCTCCCTCCTGACACTCCTGGCGACGAAGGTTATACTGGGAGTCAAGGAGTCCCCTTCGCCTCCCGGTATCGGCGACTACGATATCCACCTCTGGAGGGACGGGGATCAACTGGTGATCAAGGCTACGACAATCGATGAGGAGAGCCCGATCTCTTTCGCCTAAGGCGGAGGTCATCTGATCCATCAAGCCGCATTGGACACCCACGAAACCGTTTTCCGCCCCTTGGCAGAGGAGGGCCAACTGGAGGGGCTCGATCTCTAGATTAGATAACAACTGAAAAGAGTAGGCCACCGCCACCTCCAAGGCTGCCGAAGAGCCTAGTCCAGACTTCATAGGCAGATCCCCCCAGATTACAGCCTCCATGCCCTGGAGCCGATGCCCGGCCCTTTCCATCTCCCAGGCTACACCCCGCCCGTAGTTGCTCCACCCTCTTTCTCCTCGGTCTATCTCGTCCAGCGAGAAGGCATCTTCCTCTCCTAGATTGAGGGCCTGAAAAGAGACCTTTCTGTCCCTTCGGGGTCCTGCGGCGACGAGGATATAGCGATCGACAGCCACAGGGAGGACGTAACCCTCGTTGTAATCCGTGTGCTCGCCGATGAGGTTCACCCTCCCCGGTGCGGCGACGACGATAGCCGGCGGTCGACCGTAGGACTTCTCGAATTGAGCCGCTACCCGGCCATAAGGAGCCGTTTCTTTCTCCATCCCCTTCTCA
>DMLA01000070.1 GCA_003453555.1 Chloroflexota bacterium
TCAAAACGACCACCGCGGCTTTGGCCATCTCACCCTCCATCCCCACATCCACCCCCGCCACCCTCTTTACATCGATCGGTTCCCAGGTGGTAGATACCTTTTCCCGCAACTCATTTTGTATTCTCTTCCCCTCGGCGGGGGTCACCTCCCAGGGGTGGGGAGAGACGACTTTCATAATAGCCTCACCCTTACTCTAACATAGGGGAAGGCCAGTTGCAACGTTTCTGTGCAGAAGCCATAAGGACAGGTATAGAAACCTGCCCTACAGTGGTTCTACTTTCTTATCATCCCAAGGTCAAGCCTTCTTGGTATTCCAACCGTCTGAGACAGGCTGGGGCTACAGATTTCAATGGCAGACATCTACCGGTCGAAATATATGTTCTTCCCCGTGGCCGAGAGGGGTATCCCCATCACGAAGTCGGCGTCGATGAGCCCCATCTCTCGGGCTACTACCCCCACCCGGTACATGACCCGGTTATCGACGTTTAAGAGACTGGCCGTCTTCACCGCCGAGCCGATGGCGATCCCCATGTCCAGGAGGCGGTGGGCGCAGTGAGGCCCCTTGAACTCCCCCTCGAAAGTGTTGGGCTTAATGCATTTCTCCGCACCGCAGGCGCTACAGTTGAGCCCCAACACTCTCTCGTCCTTTATGCCGATGAGGAGGAGGGCCGCCGAATCTCGCACGTTGGCTCCATCCCGGTCGAAGTTCCCCTTCCCCGTCCTCTCCCCGAACTCGTGCATCTTGGTGGCCAGGGCCTCAAGATCCTCGCCCTCCACGATGGCAGTGACGATGAAGTCTTTGCCCACCGCTTTAGGGGCCGTCCTGGCGGAGATGGACATCAGTTCTGCTACCAGGGTTAACTGGTTCATGGTTCCTCCTTTGTGTTTGACAGCGAGATGTTCTTTTGCTAGGCTAAGCGAAAGTCTCCATCTGTCTTGGAGTTTAATATGGATACCTCTCAGTTGGCAACCCAGATCGTCATCGGCCTCTCCGTTCTCCTCGTTCTCTGGTACCCTTTTGGGCGGCAGATGAACCGGCGTCGCGGCTTACAGGCTCTCCGATGGCTGAGGGAGGGGATAAGGGCTTTTGAAGGTCAAGCAGCGGTGAACTGGGTAGGGGCCTCGGCGTTTCGGGTCGATGTACAAGGAGCGCTAGGCCCCTTCAAGAAAGTGGGTATGATGGTCCTCTTAGAGGCTAGAGAGGTGCTTCTCCTCTGGATAAGCAACCGTCTGAGGGGGCAAAGGGATATATTGGTCATCAGAGGGGACCTACGCCGTAAGCCCAAGATCGATTTGGAACTGATGCGCCGGGGTTGGAGAGCCGGGAGGGCTATGAAGGCCCTGGAGAAAGAGGGCTGGACGGTCGATACCTTGAACGGGATGTTCATCGCTCTTAAGAGGGATGAAGAGATCGCTTCTAGGTTGGCATCCACGCCTTCGGAGGCCGCTGGACTGGTAAGGCTCTCCCTGAAGAAAAGGTCCCCTCACCTGATAGCCAATTTCCACCTCACTGGCTTGGAGGGGATGACGGCCGAGAGCCTCTTCCATTTTCTAGAGAAGGTGATGGAGATAACCAGTTAGTGGCACTCCAGGCCACCGATGGCCTCGAACCCTGAACACTCTCCCCCGCACTCCATATCGATGGTTCGTTTGGTCTCCTGGCCATAGAGCGAAGGGTCTTAGCCATTCTCCTTCTGGGAAGGCCCCGCAGGTATTTTGGCCTCTTTCCTCTTTCGCAGGGCCGTCCTTGCGCCCACCGCATAGAGCGAGTCAGGCATGAGATCTATCACCTCGTTGAACTCTCCAACAGCCTTCCTCTCCTCCCCTGCTTGGAGGTAGGCTAACCCCAAGTTATAACGGCAAGCCGCCTCATGCTTGGGGCCAAGCGTACCTAACGGCTTGGCGCTGAGGACCTCCTCCAGGACCTTGATGGCCTCCTTGAATCTACCTTGGCGTAGGTACGTGACACCATAGTTGATGAGCACAATCAAGCGAGTGACCGCATCGGGCCGGAGGCGTAAAGCGAGTCGCAAGATGGGCTCCGCGATTTGATGCTTGCCCCGTGTAGAGAGAGGGTTGGCCACATCCACTAGCAGCCGAGCGCGCATGGAGACGAGGTAAACGAAGATGAGGAAGAAGATGGGGTTGATGATCACCCTCCGCCCCCAGGAGAGAAGAAGCGCCAGGCCGGTGAGGATCAGCACCTCTAAAGCGAACTGAGTGGAGAGGCCCTCGTGGCGCAGAAGGGATAAGCCCCCGAAGATCAGGACGAAGCAAAGGGAGATCAGAGGGAGAATCAGATAAGGGTCAACTCCAAAGATCATGGCCCCCTTTGCGCCTTAGGTGAAAAGCCGTTCGGCGGTGCGCTCTAGCATCTCGATGCCCCTCACCTCCGTCTCGAACTGGGGCACTAGGGCTCGCACCATGCCATCGAAGGAGTCCCAGATCTCCTCCATGTAGTTTTCTTGCATCTTCAGTCGATTGAGCACGAACTCCGGAACATCCTTCCCCAGGGTCTCCTTCCCGATAACCATGTTCACGATGACCCCTCCCACCGGGATGCCGAAATCCTCGAACCAGGCGATGAAACGCTTTATCACGGCGATGGGCAGGGCCTCGGGAAGGGTGATAAAGAAGAAGGCCGTTCTCTCCTCATCGGTGAGGAGTTCCTTGGCGTGTTTCATCCTCTCTTGGAAGGAGAGGAGGTATTCCATCAAGGGGTCTTTCTCCTTCTTCTTGCTATAGGATAGAAGTTCGCGCAACGATTTGGCTTCCTCACGGCTCTTCATCATCTTGGTGACCCAGAGAGAGTAGACCGAGGACATCCCTAGAAGCCGTCGGGCATTGGCCGTGGGGGCGGTATCGAAGACATAAGCCTGGTACTTATCCTCGAACATGAGGTCGATCATGTTCTCGAACATGGCCGATTCCTCGAAGGCGGGGTTCATAGTCGCCGATTCCACGAACTCATCGGCCTTGGCCTTGATGTCGGCGAACCTCAGGAACCATTCGATCTTCTCCCTGATCTCTCGCTTCGACCTTGCGATGGTATCCTTGGTATCTATCTCGCAAGCCCAGAGGTTCTCCACGCCCGCCACGGGGGTCTCGGCGCCGAAGACATCCTGATCCAGAAGGCTGGTTAGGCTGTGCACGGGGTTGGTGGAGGCCAGAAGAGTGCGCCTACCCTGCCGCGCCAACCATAGTGCCGCTGTCCCGGCCATCACCGTCTTCCCCACCCCTCCCTTGCCGCCGAAGAAGACATACTTCATATCGGGGTGCTCGACTAGAAATTGGTGCATGTTTTTTTCGATCATGTTTCACTCCGCTAAAATTCTCCAAACATCGCCTTGGCCATCTTCTCGACCATCTCCAGGCCGGTGATGTCCCGCTCGAACTCGGGGACGAGAGCCAAGACCTCCTCTCCAAAGACCTCGTCAATCTCTTGGAGGTGTTTTCCCTGCATCTGGAGGCGGTTGCGTAGGTATTCGGGGATATCCTGTCCAGCCAGTTCCCGGGGTAGCACGCGGTTGACGATGTAGCCAGAAATAGGCACGTCGTAACTGGCGAAGAGTTTGGCTGCCTTCACCGTGTCCAAGATGGCCATCTTCTCCGGAATGATCACGAAGAAGAAGGCCGTCTTCTCCTTATCGGTGAGGATGCTGGAGGAGGTGCTGATACGGTGCCTTATATATTGAAGTTCCTTGAGGATCTGATCTTCCTCCACTTCTTTCTTTCGTTGCACCACCGCCGCTACCTGAGCATACTCCTCCATCTCCTCGCGCAACTTGGTGATCTTCTGGATCCACTGGTCATATACGCTAGACATGCTCAAATAATAGAGAGCATGGCCTAAAGGCACCAGGTCGTAGATGTAATAATCGTACTCACCAGCAATGACGATATCCACCACCTGGTCGAAGATAGCGCTCTCCTCCATAGCCGGCTCCGCCGCTGCAGCCTGGATGTAGTGCTCAATCTCCTCCGGGATCTCCTCCAGGCCATACATGTCGAAGATTTTCTGACGGATCTCATCCTGATAATCCTTGATGCGTTTATCAGCGTCGATCTCCTGGGCGAAAAGGTTCGGTATAATCTCCACCGGCCCCTTGCCGAAGATATCCTGCTCGAAGATGTCGGTCAAGGATGCCTGGGGATCCACGGAGAAGACCAAAGTTTTATACCCCTTTTTGGCCAGGTAGTAGGCCGTGGCGGCGGAGAAACTGGTTTTGCCCAGACCACCCTTGCCGCCGAACTCGATGTATCGGCGCTCCGGGTATTCCTCGAGAGTTCTCGCGAGAGTAATCTTGATCACCCCCTTCTATAGAAAATTGCCCTCTTAGGCTAAGGCATCGGTTAAATCGCGCTCCCTGAGCATTCGCCGCTTCCAGGTGGAGATCTGGGGCACAACATAGGGCAAAAGCCGCAGCGAGTAGTAAGGTGGGAGGATGGGCACGCCCAAGAGATCCCCCATGGTGATGAGGATGAAAAGGTGCTCCATGCTGCCCCGGGTCTTGAGAGCGAAGCGGGTCATGTCGTGTCCGGCCATGCCGTACAGCAAATCGCGCGCACTCAGACCGAGTCTCTTCAGTCCGCTGATTTCTTCCTCTTCTGACATTTAACTGCCTCCTGATGTTATTCAGTCCTTCTACCGACCCATCAGCCGATCTCTTGGTCACATAGATCGGTTAAATCTTTTTCTCTCAACATGCTGCGTCGCCACGTATCTATGGTGGGGACGATGTAGGGCACGAGCCGCAGGGAATAGTAAGGGGGCAATATGGGTACGCCCAATAGGTCACCGAAGACAATCAAAATGAACAGGTGCTCCAAACTGCCCCGGGCCTTGTTGAGATCACGCACCATGTCGTGGATGGTCATCCCGTAGATGACCTCACCAATGGCACGCGCCAGTTCACGAAGGCGATGTGACTTGGCCACCCTTATAGCCACCTCTCGGGGCCATTTGCCCCAAAACGCAAAAATGGACTCAACCCCCTGGACAAAGATACGTCTCTATAAATCAATAATATACCCTTTGCTCCAACTAGTCAAGGAGGCAAACCAACAAGGGGAGCACCCTCCTCGGCGACGGCCTCCGTCAGCACCGGGGCGATGATCTCTACCGAGGTAGGGTTCATGCCTTCCTCATACCTTCTTTGCCGCTACGGCCACAAAAGTGACGGGAGAGCCCTTTTGGGCTCTCCCGTCATGCCACGTTGGGCTAACTCACTAGGCCTCAGCGACTTCCTCGGCCCGCGGCTTGCGTAGCGCCCGCCAGCCATCCACAATCAGGAAGACCGCCGCCGCCACCAGCACCAGGCAGATGATGCCGATGAGGGCAGAGGCGATGGACGCCTGGACCGTGGTAGCAGCCGGCAGTGTCTTGAAGAGTTGGGTGTAGGCGACGTAGAGCAGCGCAGCGATAGTAGTGATGATCATGAAGATCGAGGGGTAGAGCGCCCAGGTGTGCTTCCTGCCCTCCGACATAGCCCACAGTGCGATCAGTAGCAGGGCCAGGCCAGCCATCAATTGGTTCGAAGCGCCGAAGGCCACCCAGATGGTCAGCCAGGGGATGACCCAGACGAAGAGCAGCGTCAGGAGCAGGGCCACGATGCTGCCCACGTGTATATTCTTCATCACGGGCACCGCGTCGCCCACCAGTTCGGCACTGGCCACGCGCATGAAGCGCACCACCAGTTGCATGATGGTCAGGCCCATGATGACCAGGAAGACGGAGGCGTAGGCCACGCCGAAGTCAGTAGGGATACCGATGTGGTGCAAGAAGTTGGCCAACCCCTGGGCGAAGACACCCAGCGCGGCGCCGGCTTTAAGCGTCTCCTGGTAACCGCCCCATCCGCCGAGGGCAACGGTCGCGGTGAGGAAGGCGATGATGGCTAGAACCATCTCCATGAACATGGCCCCCCCACCTATGGGTAGGGCATCGACCTCGCTCTCCAACTGGCGGGACGTGCCGGAACTAGAGACCAGGCTGTGCCAACCGGAGATAGCGCCGCAGGCGATGGTGACGAAGAGTATGGGCCACAACGGCCCAGCGCCGATGGTGAACTGGGTGAAGGCTGGGAAGTCGCCTATTCCTGGGCGCCAGACGATCATGCCGATCACGCCGCCCAGCATCCCCAGTGAGACGATCCAGAAGGAGACGTAGTTGACCGGCTGGGCAAAGGACCAGATGGGCAGCACCGCGCCCAGGTAGCAGAAAATTACCACTAGAAGGGTACCGATGACTTGAGCCTGCGTGTTGCCCAAGAAGAGGGTGGGGGACTCGGGAAGGCTATAGATGGCCGAGAAGAAGTTGCGCATGAACGGCATTGTGCTGATCCAGATGCCCACGAAGGAGAGCACGACGGTGACGACGGTGGTAAGGACGATGTCCTGCTTCCACTTATAGGTCATCTGGCCAGCCAGGACGCCCATCAGCGTCACCGCGATCATGCCGAAGGGCACCAGAGGGTTGACCATCAGACTCTTCCCTATCAGGTTGCCGAAGGCGCCCATGATGAGCAGCAGGTAGAAGTAGATGAAGATCATGAGGATGGTGCGCGCCCGGGCCGAGATGAGTTTGTAACTCAGCGCGCCCATTGCGTCCCCCTCGCGGCGCACGCTCATAATCATGGCCCCGTAGTCCTGCGCCCAGCCGATGAAGAAGGTGCCCAGGATGATCCAGATCAGCGCCGGTAGCCAGCCCCACGCCACGGCTATGATGGGGCCGGTGATGGGGCCCAGGGCGGCGATGGACTTGAACTGGTAGCCAAAAAGAACGTTGCGACTAGCCGGCATGAAGTCCACCCCGTCCATGTACATCTTGGCTGGGGTCGTCTTCTTGGGGTCGGGCTGGACGATGTTTCGATCGATATTCTTGGCATACCACCCATAGCCGATGGCCACCCCCAGGGCAGCGATTACGATAACAACTAGAGTAAACATTCTCTACACTCCCTTGTGAGAAACTACAACTTAACCACCGTTAGTCCGAAAACACGCTTGGTTATAGTACACTCTCGTTGCTTTTCATCACCCCCTTTCCTCGGCCCTCTCCATGGGGGCTTAAGACCGTTCTGGGTACTGGACGCGCTTTCAATCAGGAGAGGACCCTCAATTCCATTATACACCTAATCGCTGGAAAGTCAATACCCCAGGCCGATTTTTAGTGGTTATTCAAGGTTC
>DMLA01000004.1:0-5381 GCA_003453555.1 Chloroflexota bacterium
GTAGCCCAGATGATGAGTTACGAGGTCCCCATGGTGCTCTCGGCCATCGGGGTGATCATGCTCACTGGTTCATTGTCTATGGTCTCCATAGTAGAAGGGCAAAGCCGGGTGCCCTTCATCCTCCTGCAACCCCTGGGCTTCCTCATCTACTTCATCAGCGCCGTGGCGGAGGTGAACCGGGCCCCCTTCGACCTCCCTGAGGCGGAGTCGGAGATCATCGCCGGCTACCATATCGAATATACCGGGATGAAATATGCCATGTTCCTTCTGGCGGAGTATGTGAACGCCTTCATCGTCTCCTCCATCGCGGCCACCCTCTTCCTGGGCGGCTGGCAAGGGCCCTTACTCCCTTCCTACGTCTGGTTCTTCCTCAAGGCCTACGCTATCTACTTCGTCCTCATGTGGCTGCGGAGTACCCTCCCTCGCTTGCGCATCGACCAACTGATGGGGCTGGCCTGGAAGTTCCTCGTGCCTTTGGCCTTGGTAAACCTCTTGGTCATGGGCCTGGTGATAACCCTAACGCAGGGAAGGGGGCTCTTCCCTTTGGTGTTCGCCTCCCTGGTGGCTAACCTTATCCTGGCCGGCGGCGTTGCCGGAGCGCATCTCCTCTGGCTCCGACGGAGGAGGGCGAAACTGATAAAGGTAATCAGTTAGATGCCGACACCGGGTATCCTCAAAGGACTAGCGGTCACCATAAGGCGCTTCCTGGAGACCTATATAGGCGACCTGAAGCGGTTCCCTCATCGCTACGCCCCTGAGGGGCGGTATCGTAGGCTTCGCCCGGGGGAGAGGGGGGCTTTCACCGTCCAGTATCCCGAAGAGCGGCTGGAGATGTTCCCCCGCTTCCGAGGAGCGCTTATGCAACTAACCGACCCCCAGACCGGACTCCCTAAATGCACGGCCTGCGGCATCTGTGCTCGCAGTTGCCCGGTGGGGGTGATAGAGGTGGTGCGGGCGCCCGAAAAGAGGGAGGGCAAATTCGTCCCTGAGAGCTATACCTGGAACTTGGCCCCTTGTATCTTCTGCGGTCTCTGTGTGGAGTCTTGTCCTTTTGGAGCCCTCTGCCATAGCCCGGAGTTCGAGTTGAGCACCTACGGGAGAGGGGATGGCCAACTGATCTTCGACCTGGCGAGGCTCTTGGCCTTAGGAAGGAAGTACGCCCCAGACGGCGTGCCCCCCGTGGAGCAAGAGAAGTGACCCTCATGCAGATCGCTTTTCTTATAGTCTCGGCGATGACCATCCTGGCTGCCTTGGGGGTAGTGGTGGGCAGAAATATATTGCGTAACGCCCTGGCCCTCATCCTCGCCTTCTTAGGAGTGGCTGCCCTTTACGTGCTCTTGGAGGCTACTTTCTTGGCTGCCGTCCAGGTCCTCATCTATGTAGGAGCCATCGCCGTTCTCATCATCTTTGCCATCATGCTTACCGAACGCTTGATGAGGCAAGAGCGCACCACCAACGAACAGTGGTGGGTGGTGCTTGTGGCCTCCGCGCTTCTGGCCGCTATCCTCATCTTCCTAGTGGGAGCCGTTGAGTGGCAGGTCACCTCCGCGGAAATCGGAGGCGACCCGATTGCGAATCTGGGTAGGGCCATGCTGACTACCTACGTCCTCCCTTTTGAAGTAGCATCTCTTCTCCTTCTCATGGCCCTGGTGGGGGCTATTATCATCGCCAGAGAACGGGAGGAGGCATGATCCCCCTTAGTTGGTACTTGACCGTGGCTGCTATCCTCTTCTCTTTAGGGGTCTACGGAGCCCTGGCCAGGCGGAACGCCATCGCCATCCTTATGGGGATAGAACTGATGCTTAACGCGGTGAACATAAACCTGGTCGCCTTCTGGCGGTATATCACTCCCCAGGAGTTCATCGGACAGGTCTTCGCCATCTTCGTCATCACCGTGGCCGCGGCGGAGGCGGCGATTGGGCTGGCTTTGATCATCGCCATCTACCGCCACCGTCAAACCGTCAATATCGAAGAGATCGACCTTATGAAATGGTGAAAAGATGCTGCAATATACTTGGTTGATACCCGTCTTCCCTCTCGCCTCTTTCGCGCTCATAGTCTTTTTCACCAACAGATATAAGAACCTCAGCGCTCGCCTGGCTGTAGGGGCCATCTTCCTTTCCTTCCTTCTGGCTATGGGGGTCTTCTTCAGCGCCCTGGGGATAGAGGAGCCCTACCGAAGCGCCTTCTCCTGGTTCCCCACAGGGACGACGAGCCTCGAGATAGGCTTCATGGTCGACCCCTTGACGGCGGCTATGCTGGCTATGGTCACCACCGTCTGCCTCATGATCTTTATCTACTCTCAGGGGTATATGCATGGCGACCGGCTTTATTCCCGCTTCTTTGCCTATATATCTCTTTTCGCCACCGGGATGCTGGGGTTGGTCATCGCCGATAACTTGATTCTAGCCTTCATATCCTGGGAGATCATGGGGCTCTGCTCCTACCTTTTGATCGGCTTCTGGTTCGAGAGGCCAGCGGCGGCCAACGCAGCGAAGAAGGCCTTCATCACCACCAAAGTAGGAGATGTCCTCTTGTTCTTAGGGATGCTCCTCCTTTACTTCCAGACCGGCTCTCTAACCTTTGAGACCATCTTCGAGAGGGTGAACCACCTCCCTCCCAACATCGTCGTCGCCGCGGGGCTCCTCATCTTCGCCGGGGCGGTAGGGAAATCGGCTCAGTTCCCCCTCCACGTCTGGCTGCCTGACGCCATGGAAGGTCCCACACCCGTCTCGGCCCTCATCCACGCCGCCACCATGGTGGCGGCCGGGGTATATCTCGTAGCCCGCACCTTCCCCATCTTCACCGCCGTCCAAGGCCACCCGGCTTTGGTCCCCGTGGCTATCATCGGGGCCTTCACCGCCCTCTTCGCTTCCACCATCGCCGTGGCCCAAAACGATATAAAGCGGGTCCTCGCCTATTCTACCATCAGCCAACTGGGGTATATGATGACCGCCTTGGGGGTCGGCGGCTTCGTGGCCGGCGTCTTCCACCTCATAACCCATGCCTTCTTCAAGGCCCTCCTCTTTTTGGGTTCCGGCTCCGTCATCCACGGCGTGGGAACCAACGATATGATGGAGATGGGCGGCCTGAGGAAGAGTATGCCCCTCACCTTCTGGACCTTTTTGGCCGGGATGCTAGCCCTCTCCGGCATACCGCCTTTCGCTGGCTTCTGGAGCAAAGACGAGATCCTGAGCCACGCCTTCGACCATAATCAGGTCATCTGGCTGGTGGGGACCGCAGCGGCCTTCCTCACCGCCTTCTACATGGCTCGCCAGGTCTTCCTCGTCTTCTTCGGCCAGCCCCGCAACACCGAGATCCACGCCCATGAGAGCCCCCCGGTGATGACCGGGCCCCTGGTCGTTCTAGCCCTGGGGGCCACGCTTCTGGGCCTATTGGGTGTTCCCGCCGACATGCCGCTCTTGGGGCCGCTCTTGGGGAATAACCCCTTCCACCATTTCGTGGGGGAGGCGTTCGAAGCAACCCCCTTCAACCCCCAAGTGATGGGCATCTCTATCTCTGTGGCCCTGGCGGGACTGGCTTTGGGTTGGCTCCTCTATGGCCGCAACCCTCTAGCGGCAGGGCAAACCGATCCCCTGGAGCGTTTAGGCCCCTTATGGGTTACCTTGAAGAACAAATATTGGATCGATGAGATCTACAACGCTACAGTAGTACGAGGCGTCATCCTCCTGGGGGATCTTCTCTTCGCCTTCGATTTCAGGGTGATCGACGGCCTGGTGAACCTGGCGGGGAAGGCTACGGTGGCTTTCTCCACCCTCAATGAGCGCTTCGATACCTACGTGGTCGATGGCCTGGTCAACCTGGCGGGGAAAGGGACAGTGGCCCTCTCCACCCTCAACGAACTCTTCGATACCTACGTGGTCGATGGCCTGGTGAACGGGATAGGAAAAGCGGCCGATATTTTGGGTAGAGAATTGCGCCTAATTCAAACCGGCAGGGTGCAAAACTACCTCCTTCTGCTTCTGGTAAGCGTCCTGATGTTAGCCGGAGTCTTCATTTATCAATAATATAGTTCTCTTGGAGGGTATAGAGATGGAATTTCCCTATTTGACCCTAATCACCTTCATCCCCCTCTTGGGGGCAGTAGCCGTCCTTTTGATCCCCAGGAAGTATGAGCGGGAGATGAAGGGTCTGGCCGTGGCCCTTAGCCTCATCCCCCTCGTCTTGGCGGCTATCCTCTGGCTCAACTATGATTATGGAGCGGGGACGATGCAGTTCCTGGAGGAGCATACCTGGATCCCCACCATCAACGTCCGCTACCGCGTGGGGGTGGATGGCATAAGTCTGCCCCTGGTCTTCCTCACCACCCTCCTCACTGTCATCTGCCTATTCTACTCCTCTTATACCATAAAGGAGCGGGTGAAGGAGTACTTCGCCTTCTTCCTTCTCCTGGAGATGGGGATGACGGGGGTCTTCGTCTCCTTAGATTTCTTCCTCTTCTACGTCTTCTGGGAGATAGGGCTGGTGCCCATGTATTTCCTCATCGGCGTGTGGGGCGGGCCCCGCCGCCAGTATGCGGCCATCAAGTTCTTCCTCTATACCTTGACCGGTAGTGTGCTGATGCTTCTGGCCTTCCTGGGCATGTACTTCGCTGAGGGGACCTTCGATATCCTAGAGATGGCCCGACTCCGTCCCTTCACCGATAATTTCACCCTCCAGAGCCTGGCCTTTTGGGGGATCTTCGCCGCCTTCGCCATCAAGCTACCCTTATGGCCCTTCCATACCTGGCTCCCCGACGCCCACGTGGAGGCTCCCACCGCAGGGAGCGTGATGCTAGCCGGAGTCCTCCTGAAGTTAGGAGCCTACGGCTTCATCCGCATCCTCCTCCCCATCTTCCCCCAAGCCTTCCATCACTACGCTCCCATCATCGCCATCCTGGCCTTGATGAGCATAGTCTACGGGGCTCTGGTCTCCATGGCCCAGTGGGACTTAAAGAAACTCATCGCTTACTCCTCGGTGAACCATATGGGGTATGTGATGCTGGGGTTGGTCGCTGCCGCCTCCGCCATCGGCACCTCGGAGAAGATGTTCGATAGCCAAGCGATGGCCCTCAACGGGGCGGTGCTGCAGATGTTTAACCACGGCATCATCACCGGGGGACTCTTCCTCCTGGTGGGGGTTATCTATGAGCGGGCCCATATCCGAGACCTCAAGGGCTTCGGTGGGCTGGGAGTGATCATGCCCACCTACTATGGTATCACGACCGCCACCTGTTTAGCCTCCCTCGGTCTGCCCGGCCTGGCGGGCTTCATCAGCGAGTTCCTCGTCTTCCGGGGGGCCTTGAGTATCATCACCCCCATCGCCGCCATCGCCGTCTCGGGGGTGGTGATCACTGCCGCTATGTTCCTCTGGAAGGTGAT
>DMLA01000004.1:5763-13920 GCA_003453555.1 Chloroflexota bacterium
CCGCTGGGAGGTGATAACCATGGCCCCGCTTCTCTTCTTCATGGTCCTCTTTGGCCTCTATCCCACCCCCATCCTCAACCTCATCAACGGGGCGGTGGTGAAGTTGCTGAGCGGATTATAGGAGGTTTTCCCCTTGCTTGAAGACTTGCCTCTTCTATCGCCAGAGATCACGCTAACCATCTTCGCCCTCTTGGTCTTGGGGCTGGATCTGGCTTTCAAGAGGCTCAAAGACGCCTTGGCCTATGTGGCTATAGGGGGGTTGATCTTGGCCATCGTGGTCACCGCTCCCCTCTTTGGCACCCAGGGGTCGCTCTTCTCAGGGATGCTGACTGTGGACTCCTTCGCCTTGTATTTCAAGATCATCGCCTGCCTCGCCACCGGACTGGTAATCCTCTCCTCCATCGCTTTCATGAGAGAAAAGACCCCCTATAGGGGCGAGTTCTACGGCCTGCTCCTCCTGGCCACCTTGGCCATAACGCTTCTGGTCGGAGCGAGCGATCTGGTCATGCTCTACCTCTCCTTTGAGTTCCTGAGCCTCACCTGCTATGTCCTGGTGGGGTATCTAAGGGGGGACCCCAAGTCTAGCGAGGGGGGGATCAAATATTTCCTCTATGGCGCCGTCACCTCAGCGGTGATGCTCTACGGGATGTCGCTGATCTACGGCATCACCGGCTCCACCCAATTGACGGTGATCGCCGACACCTTCCTCTCCCCTTCCTCCGCGGTGGCCTCCACCCGCTGGCTGATCCTCCCAGCCGTGGTCTTCATCCTGGCCGGCTTCGGCTTCAAGATATCCCTCGTACCCTTCCACCAATGGACCCCCGACGCCTACGAGGGAGCCCCCACTCCCATAGCCGCCTTCCTCTCCGTGGGCCCCAAGGCCGCCGGCTTCGCCGTCCTCATTCGTGTCCTCTTGACCGCTCTTCCCACCTATCAGGTCGACTGGATAGCCATCCTCTCCGGCATATCGCTAGTGAGCATGACCTTCGGTAACCTAGTGGCTATCCAACAGACGAATATCAAGAGGATGCTGGCTTACTCCTCCATCGCTCAAGCGGGGTACATACTCTTGGGCGTGGTGGCTGCGGGGCCAGGGACGGTGGGGATAACGGGGGTGCTCCTCTTCATCCTGGCCTATCTTTTCACCAACCTGGGGGCCTTCGTGGCCGTGGTGGCCTTCTCCCATGTCACCGGCTCAGACGAGATCGCCGACTACGCCGGGCTCCTCCGCCGTGCGCCGCTTCTCGCCGCAGCCTTGGTGGTCTTCTTCATGTCCCTGGCCGGGATACCCCCCACGGGAGGGTTCCTGGGCAAACTATTCGTCTTCGGGGCAACGATCCAAATGGGCCAGAAGGTATTCTACTTCCTGGCCGCCGTGGGCGTCCTTAACAGCGTCATCTCCCTCTACTACTATTTCAACGTGGTGCGCCTGATGTTCTTCCTTCCGCCTAAGGAGGAGACCAGCCTCCAGATACCCGCCTCCCTCACCCTGGCTGTGGCCATCACTATGGCCATGACGCTGCTCATGGGGCTCTACCCCCAACCCTTCATAGACCTGGCTACCCGTTCGGTAGTAACCACAGCCATGCTCTCCACGTGGTGATGTCCATACATTGACAGAGACACCCCTTTATGGTATACTTCTGCGGTGTCAGCCAAAGGCGTGCTGTTTGTGGAAGAGGGTCGTTGAGTGGGCCAAGGAAGGGATAGGCTGAACGTCATAGAGTCGCTCAAGGAGGTCACCAAGCACCTCTGGATTCTAGTGTTGTCGATCCAGGCAGCGCTCGGCATCGCCCTCCCGGTGCTTTTGGGCGTGGGCCTGGGATGGTGGTTGGACCACCATCTTCTCCCCCATCACCCCTTCCCCTGGATGACAGTGCTCCTCACCGCGCTGGGGATCTTTGTAGGCCCTATTATCGTCTATCGTTGGGTCACCCGGAAGGTGGAGCAGCGGCTGAGGAAGGAGAAAGGGTTGTGAACTCCCTCCCCATGCCGAAGTCCAAGAAGGCCAGATTGGGGTGCATCGGCGTAGTGTTCCTCTTGCTGGGGTTGTGTGGGAGCGGTTTCCTAGTGCAGAGCGTTCTGGGCAAGCAGCAGCCGGAGATCAGTCTGGCCGCCGAGAAGATCCCTCTCCCCTTTGAGGTTCCCATCTTCGGCCATGAGGTGCCCAATACCCTCCCCGCCACCTGGCTCACCATGCTAGTGCTCCTTGGCATCTCCGCCCTGGCTACCCGCAAGATGGAGATGGTCCCCTCCGGCCTCCAGAACGGCGTGGAGGCCATAATCGAGTTCTTCTATGGCTTCCTGGAGAATGTGGCTGGGGAGAAGACACGGGCCTTCTTCCCCTTGGTGGCCACCTTCTTCTTCTTCATCCTCACCTCCAATTGGATGGGGATATTGCCTGGCTACGGCAGCATCGGGGTATGGGAGGAGCACCACGGAGAGCGTGTGTTGATCCCTTTCCTCCGCTCCGCCAACGCCGACTTGAGCACCACCCTCGCCTTGGCCCTTGTCTCCGTGGTGGCTGCCCAATACTTTGGCTTCAAGATGCTGGGACTTCCCTACCTAGGAAGGTTCTTCAGATTCAATAGGCTCATCACCCCCTTTGTCCGTCTGAGAGGGCGAAAGCGGCCCCGTGGCCGGTCCGAACTCATCAACTTCCTCCTGGATTTTTTGATCGACCTCATATCTGGCGTGGTCGAAGTGGTGGTCGGCTTCTTGGAATTGGCCAGCGAACTGATAAAGATCTTATCTTTCTCCTTCCGACTCTTCGGCAATATCTTCGCCGGCGAGGTGTTGCTCATCGTCATCTCTTTCCTTTTCACCTTCGTGGCTTCATTGCCCTTCATGGGCCTCGAGTTGTTCGTCGGTTTCATCCAGGCCTTGATCTTCACCATGTTGAGCCTCATCTTCTTTATGATGGCTACCATGGGCCACGGCCTGGAGGAATCGCACTAAACTTCTAAAGGAGGAGACTAATGCCACCGCTGGACATTGAAGTCATCAGGTTAGTAGCCGTGATGATAACCATCATCGGCGGCACCGTCGTGCCCGCCCTCATGATCGGATGGATGGGTAAAACGGCTATGGAGGCCATCGGGCGCAACCCCGAGGCCGGGCCCACCATCCTCACTAATATGATCATGGCCATCGCCTTCGACGAGGCCATCGCCATCTACGCCCTGGTAGTGGCCCTGGCCCTCTATTTCGTGAAATAAAGAGGCGAATTAGGGACGGGAAAGGAGTTGGCTTTTGGAGGCGTTGGAAGGGTTAGGCATCAATCCAGGCTTCTTGCTCTCCCAGGTCGTCAATTTCCTCATCTTGTTTGCCGGCCTCTATTTCTTGCTCTGGAAGCCCATTCTCAAGATGCTCGACGAACGCAAGGAGCGTATCCAGCAAGGTCTAGAGGATGCTGAGCGGGCCAAGGAGGAGAGGGAGCGGGCCCAGGCTGAGTTCGATAAGCGCCTGGAGGAGGCTGCGCAGGAGAGGGAGAGGATCATCGCTCGGGCCAGGGAGGAAGCCCAGGAAGAGCGGAAGGCTATACTCGCGGAGGCAGAGCAAGAAGCCGAGCGGGCCTTAATCGAGGCTCGAGAAGAGGCTCAATTGGAACGGGAGCGTATCCTAGAAGAGCTGCGAGGGCAAGTTGCTGTCCTGGCCATCGCAGCGGCGAACAGGCTCATCGGCGAAGCCCTGGATGAGGAGAGACAGCGGCGGCTGGTCGATGAGTTCTTCAGCGGTATCAGCGCGGGACGCGTCCAGATCATAGACGAGGCGGAACTGGCCGTCGGTGACACGAACGCGCGGGTGACGAGCGCCCTTCCCCTCACTGAGGAGGAGAAAGCCACACTGGCCAGCAACCTGGCTGCCCGGTTGGGCACCGAGCCGCAACTGGAGTTCGATGTGGATCCGGCCATTCTGGGGGGCTTGGTGTTGAAGGTGGGCGACCGGGTGATAGATGGCAGCGTGGCCGGTAAACTGGAGGCCCTTCGCGAGAGACTGGTTTAGGTGAGAGGGGAGTCCTCTCTCAATCTAGCGATCTATTCGGTGGAATTAGTGGCCTATTAACACCATTTGCATCCAAGCCGATTGAATGGAGCGGGGCAGTCTCACCTTTAGGTGGATTGCCCTTTGTGGTATACTAGGATAGGAGGCGGCAAGATTTTGAGAGAGGCCCTTCGCCAACTGGGCATCGCCGCCCTCATCGTCACCGCCGCGGCCATCCTGGGTCGGATAGCGATGCTTCTTGCTCAGGTGGTTCGTCTTCAACAACAGGAGGAAAAGAGAGGGTGAGGCTGCGGGAACTCCTGGCTTCTCTCCCCTGGCCAAAAACCAGCGAAGAGGATATGGAGATCACCGGCATCGCCAGCGACTCCCGCCAGGTGAAGCCTGGCGACCTCTTTGTGGCCCTAAAGGGGTTAGAGTACGACGGCCACCAGTTCATACCAGAGGCCCTCACTCGGGGAGCAAGGGCCTTGGTAGTGGAGGAAGCAACCACCATCCCCGAGGTAGATCTGCCCCTCATCGTCGTTCCCAATTCCAGGCAAGCCTTGGCCCACCTGGCTGCTGCTTGGTACGGCTTCCCCTCCCGAAGGTTGCGCCTCATCGGCATCACGGGAACCGACGGCAAGACGACCACTGTAAGCCTTGTACGTGCCATCTTGGAAGCAGCAGGGCAACCGGCGGGGATGGTGACCACCGTTAAGGCCATCATCGGTGATGAAGAGATGGAGACCGGCCTCCATACCACCACCCCCGAGGCCCTAGAGTTACAAAACCTCTTGGCCCGGATGGTGCAAGCGGGGTGCAAGTACGCCGTCATTGAGGCCACCTCTCATGGCCTGGCCCAATATCGCCTTGAAGCCTCCCACTTCGACGTGGCCGCCATCACCAACATCACCCACGAGCACTTGGACTATCATAAGACTTTTGCGGAGTATCGCGAGGCCAAGGCCAAACTCTTCCGAAGCCTCTCCACCTCCGCTCGCAAGTCTGGGGTCTCCAAGGTAGCCATCCTCAACGCTGATGACCCTTCATTCCCATATTTCAGCCAAATCCCGGTCGAACAACGATTTACCTATGGCCTGAAGGAGCCCGCCCAGGTGAGGGCGAAAGAGATCTCCCTCCTCCCCACGGCCCTCCATTTCACCGCCATCACCCCCATCGGTCGCTTCTTTATCCGATCACCTTTGGTGGGGAGGTTCAACCTCTATAACCTCCTCGCCGCCATAGCGGTGGGCCTCTCTCAGGCCATCCCCATCGAGGCCATACAGGAAGGGGTCAGGAGGATGGCTGGCGTTAAGGGGCGGATGGAGAGGGTGGATTTGGGCCAGCCCTTTCAGGTGATAATCGACTTCGCCCACACGCCCAACGGCTTGCACCACGCTCTGGAGATAGCCCGATTCATGACTCGTGGCCGGCTTTTTCTGGTCTTCGGCTCGGCCGGGCTGCGCGACCGGGCCAAGCGGCCCATGATGGGCCAGATAGCCGGCCAACTAGCGGATATAGTGATAATCACCGCTGAGGACCCTCGAACCGAGGACCTGAACACCATAATGGAAGAGATCGCTCGAGGGTGCAAGAAAGCGGGGCGAGAAGAGGGCACCGACTTCTGGCGCATCAGCGACCGAGGGGAAGCGATCCAGTTCGCCATCAACAGGGCGGAGCCTGGCGACCTGGTAATCATCACCGGGAAAGGCCACGAGAAGTCGATGTGCTTCGGGACCACCGAGTACCCCTGGAGCGATCACGAGGCGGTGAGGGAGGCGTTGATGCGGCGTGACCGGAGTAGGGGACGAGCCCGATGATCGTCCCCTATTTATTGACTACTTCGAGTCCTAGGGGTAGAATTTATAAAGAGGTGACTTATGCCTGATGTCGTAATCTTAGTCGATATGCAGCGCGGCTTCTTGGAGGAGGGGAACCCACTCTATTGTGGGGACGAAGCCCGGCGCATCATACCCCATGTTCAGAGGCTGCTAGACGAGCAGTTGAAGAAAGGGTCCACAGTGATATTCACCGCCGATACCCACCCGCCCGAGGACAAAGAGTTCGAGATGTTCCCACCACACTGCATAGAAGGCACAGAGGAGGCGGAGATCATCCCCGAACTGGCCTCCTATCCTGGCCAGAGGCTACCCAAGAGACGGTACAGCGCCTTCTATGACACCGACCTAGATGAACGCCTGGCGGCGCTGAAACCCGAGAAGTTGATCATCTGCGGTGTCTGCACCGATATCTGCGTCCTCCATACAGTGGCCGACGCTCGCAACCGCGACTACCGGGTGGAGATCTACACCAACTGCGTGGCCTCCTTCGATGAGGAGGCCCACCGCTTCGCCCTTAAGCATATGGAGAAGATCCTAGGGGCGAAACTTGCTATCGCATGATGGGAGAGGCCGATATGCTTACCCCTTTTGACCCCCTAGAAACGGTGCTCCGCGGCGAGACGGCGGACATCTACTTTGCCCGTGCCCAGAGCATCCTAGAGTTAGAGAACCTCAACCCTCAGGTGACCATGGAGGTCTTCACCAATGGAGGAGGTATCCTCTGCGGCATGAAAGAAGTGCTGGCCCTCCTGGGTCGAGTCCTCCCCCCCGATGGCCAGGTGTGGGCCCTCTCCGAGGGCGACGAGATGGCGGGGAAGGAGGTGGTCTTGCGCATCAAGGGGCCCTACCGCTCTTTCGGCTTATACGAGACCGCCTTTTTGGGGATTTTGGCCCATGAGAGCGGTTGGGCCACCGCTGCTCGCCGCTGTGTAGAGGCGGCTGGCGATATCCCCATTATCAGTTTCGGGGCCCGCCACGTCCACCCCGAGGTGGCGGCGCGCATGGAGTACGCAGCCCTGGTGGGAGGTTGTGTGGCCTGCGCCACCCCCGCCGGAGCCAAACTGGCTGGGCTAGAGGCCGCGGGCACCATCCCCCACGCTCTGATTTTGGCCTTCGGCGACACGGTGGAGGCCACCCTAGCCTTCGACCAGCACATGCCTCCCCAGGTGAACCGCGTCGCCCTGGTAGATACCTTCAAGGATGAGGCCGAGGAGAGTCTCCGCGTAGCCGAAGCGCTGGGAGATAGGCTCTGGGGGGTGCGGCTGGATACCCCGCCGGAGCGAGGAAGGGTGACGCCGGAACTGGTGATAGAGGTCCGTGCCCGCTTGGATCAAGCGGGGTATGACCACGTGAAGATCGTGGTCAGCGGGGGCATCACCCCGGAGCGTATCCGAGAGTTCAGGGAGAAGGGGGCCCCTGTGGACGCCTTCGGCGTGGGGAGCGCCATCAGCGGGGCCCCTCCCATCGACTTCACCGCCGATATCAAGGTCATAGACGGCAAACCGGTGGCCAAAAGGGGACGCATACCGGGGGAGACCTATAACCCCAGACTCAAGAAGGCAGATCTCTCCCCATACACCAACGCATGAATGAATCCTTCTGCCCCTGGTTAGAACGAATGTTCTACAAACGCGCAAAACGCCTGGTTATGCGGCATTCTTACCTATGGAGGTCGCCGGGGAAACTATGAGTAGAGCGGAATCGACTATAGTTGGCCTGGTCATAGGAATCATCTGTCCCGTATCGCTGTTCGTTCTTTGGTGGTGGGTTGCTGCGGCCCTCAGTATTTATCGCGTGTTTTCGATCTCGGAGAGTGGCATCGCCACTGCGGCATTCACAGGTTTAGGCCTCGGAATTGTCCTTGACATCCTGGGCTTGAAGAACTGGATAACCAGGTTCTACAGTTTAGACGTGAAGTTGACGGTGCTGGCTTATCTGTTCTGGTCGGCTATGGCAGTCGCTTTCTTTATGGGATTACCGTTCGGGAATATCGCCCTGGGAACACTTGCGGGGTTGTATGTCGGTCGGAAACAACACCACGCGGGAGCAAGCGGGGACCTATTTGCAAGAAGTGCCAGGAATATCAGCATCTTCACCGCCTTGGTAACCGGTGCAGAGGCATTGCCCATAGGGATTCTCGCTCTGGGTGAGCGAATTATTGTGGCAGGCCTTCGAGCAATCGTGGGCCTGGACAAATTTGTCACCACTGATCTGATGGGCGTGGGCCTGGTCGGCGTAGGGTGCCTGGTTCTCATGGCGGTACAATTCTGGTGTACCAGAACTGCGGCTGCACTCGCATTCAGGCTTGGCAAGAACGTCGCATAACAGCGTG
>DMLA01000184.1:0-1105 GCA_003453555.1 Chloroflexota bacterium
CAATAAGATCCGCTCCCGCCTCCTCCATAGCCTTGGCTAAGCGAGCCCATCCCCCCAGGTCTTCCCCCTCGTAAGTTATATTGCTGAAGATAACCAGAGATGTGGATTCCTTCGCCTCCTCGACTAGCCTCGCCCCCTCCTCCAAGTCGAGCCTTCTGTCGTGGCAGACGATGCTCCCTACGCGAGGGTCATTGTACATGCGGAGTTCGCCGTAGAAGGGTTGCTTGATGAAAGTAAGCTTGGTGCTGACCCCGGCGGCACCTGCCTCCTCTGCCATCTTCAGAAGTTCCGGTTTAGCCGTTAGGGGGCTGGAGGCCACCACAAGTGGGTTCTTAAACTTTACCCCAGCGAAGGTAAGCATGCTCCTCCCTTAGTTCTTGACGATCCATTTTGTGGGCTCCCCCCGCATACCGAGAAGACCAGCGAAATTGACCCCCAACACCCCATCTATCTCTTTTTGCGGGATCTCGGGTGAACCAACCTTCTTATCCGGTTCTTGAGATAGATGGCCGTTCAAACGATGAGATCCTCCCTTCGGCCAGCGTAGTCAGAACGTGCTCCTTGCCCTTGCTGATATGTTGAGTTATGGCCTCCTCTGCCTTCCTGGCATCCCTCTCCTTCAAGGCTTGATAGATGGTCTTATGATCCTTTAGGGACTCCCGTCGCCTGGTCTTCCCTTTGTCCATCTGCCGGAGGGCATGGATGCGAGTGGCTAGGCCGCGGAGCATCTCCAGCAGGGTCCTGTTTCCAGAGGCGTGGGCGATGAGGTCGTGGAAGGCGAAGTCAGCTTCTAATCCCAGGGAAATATCGTCGTTCTCGAAGGCGCGCTCATACTCCTCAACCTTGGTCTGTATCCGCTTCAACTGCTCGGTAGTGGCCCTATTCACGGCCAGGCGAGCGGCCAGAGTCTCCAAGACCATTCTGACATCATATATCTCGCAAACCTCTTCGGGGGACATCTTTTTGACGAAATTTCCCCGATAGGGAGTTGTCTCCACTAAACCGTCCTTTTCTAACTGCCGGATTGCCTCCCGAACCGGCGTGTTGCTCACCCCCAAGTCTTCGGCCAACTCTCCGTCCTTCAGCCTGGTGCCTGGGGGCAGCT
>DMLA01000184.1:1469-8065 GCA_003453555.1 Chloroflexota bacterium
ACTAGTGAGAGTGCTATTTAGGTTGAGGAGTTTATCGGACATGTCCTTACACCGGGTAGGTTGAGGATAATGCATTATGCAATATACCACTTTCTTACCCCTCGGTCAAGAGCCCTGTATCTCATCTGCTGAGATGGTCTTGACTGGCGGGCCCTGCTTCTCACAGAGTGGTATTGGAAGCAGGGACTGAAGTCCTTGGTGCGACCGCTCTGGGGTAACGCTTTTTCCGTAGGTAGGGGACCTTGCTTCCGTTGTTCTCATGGCGTTGAGAGGAGAGGTTTTCACTATGCCACCACAAGCCGGCCCTACGTAGTTGACAATTGGGTCACTTAGTGGTATATTGGAGATGTAATATTATAATATTATTCTGACATGGCTTAAGACAAGGTAGTTGATTTCGTATTTTGCCACGGAAGTCACCATTGTTAGGAGGGCTGTGTGCCTAGTCGAGACGAAGTTCCAGTTCCGCTCTACTATCGAATCAGAGAGGATTTACGAGAATTGATAGATTCGGGCCAACTCAAGCCCGGTGATCAGCTCAGTTCGGAGCGGGAACTTTCCAAGCAGTATGGGGTGAGCAGCATAACGGTGAAACGAGGCGTCCTAGATTTGGTTCGGGACGGACTGTTGTATCGTGTGCCGGGCAAGGGTACTTTTGTCTCCCAGCCGAAGATGGAGCGAGATCTCTCGCGACTTACCAGTTTCACAGAAGAAATGCTGCATCACGGGCTCAAGCCAAATAGTAGGGTCTTAGAGGCAAGAATAATACCTGCGAGTGGCAGCGTTGCCAAGAACTTGGATCTTCCTCCAGGTGAGAAGATCATCGCTCTGGAGCGACTTAGGTTTGCCAATGGTGAGCCGTTGATGCTTGAAAAGACGTTTCTGCCTCACAGATTGTTTCCTGACCTTCTTTCGGAGGATCTAGCCACCCAGTCACTCTATCATTTTATCACAGTGAGGTATGGGGTCTCACTCGCTAAGGCCAGGGAAACCCTTGAACCAGTGATCATAAACGACAAGGAGGCGCACAATCTGGCCGTTGAAGCTGGCGCGCCAGGGCTTCTCTTGGAATTGGTGGCCTATACCGACAACGGAAGGCCTGTCGAATACACCAAGGCGATAGTCCGCGGCGACAGGTGCAAATACTACATAGAGATGGCGGGTTTTCGCCGGGAGAGGGATCGGTCAGGAACGTAGGAACGGATAGTTTGGGCTAGGTCTATCTTCGTAGAAACACGAAGGAGACGCCCAAGACAGAGCTGGTAGCCGGATGGACTTTGACATTCAGCAAGGCTCCGAGAGTGCACTCATCGCCTTGGTCAAACCAACGAGGGCAGATTTCATTGGTGATCAAACCGCGCTTTATGAGCACGCTATTTGGGCGGTGACCATGGCTAGCGCGAAGATCCCTTTTGCTTTTCTCAGCGAAGAAGATCTCACAGAGAAGGCAGAACGGTATCCCCTGTTAATCCTCCCTCGCGTGGCCTGGCTCGATGAGGAAGAGGTTCAAGGCGTCGAACGAATGTTGCATGCCGGAGGCCATCTGTTGATTAGTGGAGGTTCCGGATGCTGTTTCGGTCCCCTCGGTCAGTTCTCGAGGCGTAACGCCAACGTCTTGGAGAAGCTTGCAGGTGTCGAAAGTCAAATCTCTTCAAAGGGTCGATCAGATTACTCACAGTCGGCCTTTCTTAGGTTGACTAGAGAGCACCCTCTAACTCGAACACCTTACACAAGTGAGGGAACTACTATTCCTCTCCGGGGCGAACAGTACGCTATTCGAGCGACTAAAGCGGAGTCCCTCGCTCAGTTCGTATCCAGTAACGAGAGCCAAGAGATTCTCTCCGATGCTCTCACAGTGATGGAAACCAAGGGGGGACGAGTTGTTTGGTTCCTCCCCTCGGTGGCTAAGCAATTCTCGTACGATAACTCCTATGCCCTGAGAGAGCTCATGCTGCGCACCCTGTTCTTCACCCTAAAAGGTGGATTGGTCAATATCTGGTACTGGAAGGATGCGGCTCGCTCGCCTCTTGTTATCGATGGCGATGTTGACCACCCACCCGGAGTAGATCCCGAATGCACCAAGTATGTGCCTGCGGCCATCGATACCCTTTCGCAAGCCTCCTTCGACAAGTACGGCATCTACGTCGGTGCTCGCAACTTGGAAGAGTTCCCATCCTACTTCCCACTCGGCCACGAGCATTACTACAACCATTCCTATTCCCACCCCTATAGTCATTGGGACGAGCGACCGTGGGCAGCGCTCGACAAAGAGGAAATCGCGGACCAAATTCGGCGTTGCAACGAGACGTTTCTTCGCTTGTTGGGCCGGAATGATCAAGGCGTCTTTCGACTGCCACACTTTCAACTCGAAAGAAGTACCCTGACCTTCCAGGTGCTAGACGATCTGGGCTACGTCCAGGAATCCTCCGTAGGATCAAACTACACGGTGACCGCTGGCTTCCCCTTCCACCCTTCTAAAGAACCTTGGGCAGGGGTAGATGATGGGGAATCGCATTTCAAGTCCTGCCTGGAGCCTGACAAGAACTTTGCAGTTCTTGAAGTACCTATCAGTTTCGATCCCTCTGCCCCTGATTTTCCCAACGGTTTTTGCAGTTACAATACCCTATGGGAGGGGGTTAGGAATCGCACAGCATCCCCCGATGACTATCTGGCTATGATCAAGGAGGTAATCGGTCGAGAATACCGTCGAGGTGGTCTAATACATATCTTCGCCGATCCCCCTGACGTGGGCTACGGAGCCTTTGAGGACGATGAAGCCGATTACTCCCAGGCGGTGAAGCAAGGCATAGTGTACGCCAAGAGTTTTGATGACATCGTCTTTATGTCGCCACGAGAACTAGTTGATTGGTGGTCAGCAAGGGAGAAGATCGAAGTCTACGAACAACGTATCACAGGTGAGGTATGGGATGTCAGGCTGAGGAACGCAGTGCCTGGTACCACCCTCTGTTTGAAACCACCAGAGGGAAAGGTGGTGCGGGAGGGTCGGACCGGTGGTCGCTTGATTAATCCTAAGCCTTTTGATGACCTCCTTGTCCTGCTTCCCCTTGGGACGGTGGAGGATAGGGTGGACGTTCTGATAACCTTAGGAGATAAGTAGATCGCGAACTCTCGTGCCGACAGGTTGCTAGACCTATCAGAGCATGAAGCGCTTGCATCGACGGGCGATCGGCAGAAAGGAGGTGATGAGTGCCGAGTGAAGAGATGGAGTGAATTGGGACACTGGCTAGTCTAGTTGGCCAAGGGCCAAGGAGGATGAGAAGTGAAGAAGTTGTTGGTCTTGTTGAGTGTGGGTTTGGTGGTTGTCTTGGCGGCTTGCGCGGCCCCTGCCACGCCGGTGCCACCGACGCCGACAAGCCCGCCAGGTGTCACGCCTGCTGCCCCAACGCCGCCTGAGGTGACGACCATAACTCTGTGGGACTACTATGGGACCGCCACCCCCTTCCAACCTGAGATGATCGCTGCTTTTGAGGAGGAGAACCCAGACATCAGGGTTAAGTACGAATCGCTGGACTGGGATGCCATGTTCGAGAAACTGAGCGTGGCCTTGACGACCGGCACCCCGCCAGACGTAGCAACCGTCGACATGACTTGGGTTCCCACTTGGGCAGCGCTGGGTGGCTTTGCAGATTTAGGTTCTTTCTCGGGGGGTGAGGTCAATGGAGTCCCCTTCGACGAGGCTTTCACGGCAGGGTCGTTGGAGGCCATGACCTACGAGGGCAAGATAGTCACCGTAATCGAGGACTTCGACGTCTACTGCCTCTACTACCGGGCCGACCTCTTCGAGGAGAAGGGGTTGGAGGTACCCACCACTTGGGATCAACTAGTGGAGGTTGGACAGCAGTTAGCCGAGGATACAGATAGCGACGGGGTGCCCGACAAATATCTCTACGGCTACTGGCCTGATCCCTTCCGCTGGGCTCAGTTCCTCTACGAGAACGGCGGCGAGATCCTCAACCCCGACAACACGGAAGCCATCTTCAACCGTCCCGAGGGGGTGGAGGCCACTCAGTTCTTCATCGACATGGTCAACAAGTATCGCATCGCCTTCGACATCGGTGAGGAAGAGGCGATCCCGCCCATCAAGGATGGCCGGATCGTCATGTACGCTGATGGGCCCTACATGATGGGGGTGATGAAAGACGGGGCTCCCGAAATGGAAGGGATGTGGGGGGTGGCCCTTCACCCCTACAGTGTGCAACGGGGCTCCTATCTGGGTGGGACAGGCTTGGTGATCCCTGCCAGGGCTGCCAACAAGGAAGCCGCTTGGAGGTTCATCGAGTTTGCCATGCGGGTGGACAACCAGATCGGTGTCTACAAGTACTCTGGGGCCGCACCAGGGCTCAAGGCTGCCCTAGAGAGCCCCGAGGTGAGCGTTCCCGACCCATACTTTGGTGGCCAGGTGACCTTGCCCTTGTTCTTGGAGGCCACGGAGACCGCACACCACTTCCCTTATGTCCGTCAATGGAATGAGATGTACGACATCATCGAGGAAGCGGTGACCTCGGCTCTGCTGGAGGAGAAGACCGTACAGCAGGCCCTAGATGATGCCGTCGCTGAGATCAACGCGCTCCTGGCAGAATAACAACAGGCGAGAGGGTGTTTCGGGCGAAGGGGGTACTCCGCCTCCTTCGCCCTCACCCACACCAACACAAATCATTCTTACGACCATTGGAGACAAAGGCGAATGGAGATCTCGATAGGGAGACGCATTGGCATGGCCATAAGGAAATATCATATGGCCTATCTCTTTATCCTGGGCCCGGTGATATGTACGACGATTTTCTTCTTCATCCCCATGATCAGTTCTTTCGCATTTAGTTTGACCGAGTGGAGCGGTATCCAACCGCCCGAGTTTGTCGGCTTCGCCAACTATCAAAAGCTCATATTACATGACCGAAGGTTCATAAAATCGCTTATCAACACCACCATCTTTGTGATACTGGGGCAAGGTAGTGGCCCTGCCTTCGGCTTGATCTCCGCTCTGGCACTCAACCAGAAGGTGAAGTTTCGGGCCGGCTTCCGGACGGCCTATTTTCTGCCTGTGATGACGAGTCTGGTGGTGGTGGCCACCGTTTGGAAAATGCTCTACAACGAGGCCGGGTTGGTGAATTTCTTGCTAAAGAGGGTCGGCTTGCCGACCACGCGGTGGCTCATGAACCCTAGAACTGCACTTCTCTCCATCATCGTTACCAGCGTGTGGCAGGGGTTCGGCTTTGAGACGGTGATCTTTCTGGCTGCCCTACAAGCGATCCCCAAGGAGCTTTACGAGGCTGCGATGATAGATGGGGCGAATGCTTGGAACAGGTTCTGGCACGTGACCTTGCCTAGCCTGCGGCCGGTTATCGTGATGATATACATTATCGGCATCATAGGCAGTTATCAGGTGTTCGACCAGATCTACGTGATGACCGGAGGCGGACCAATCAATAGCAGCCAATCCATCGTGGGTTACCTCTACAACAATTTCACCTATATGAAGTTTGGATACGCATCCGCTGTTGCGTATGTTCTCTTCGCGATCTTGGCTTTGTTCTCCTATCTGCAGATAAGGTTTTTTGGCCAGGAAGAGTAAAGTGGCGCATCTTCGGATCCCCTCGGGGCAGCTCTCTATAGTTGAAATCACACTGATGGATGACCGACAATGGGTATGAGTGGCACGAGGGTGCTCAGGCTGGTGGGGCGGACGGGCCTCTATTTAGCTTTGATCGCTAGCTCGATTGCCATGCTTGTGCCCTTTTACTGGATGGTTAGCACCTCCCTCAAGCTGGAGGCCGATGTATTCGCTTATCCGCCGGAATGGATTCCACAACCTGCCACTCTCATTCACTATGCGGAGGTCTGGACTCGTTTGCCCTTCGCCAGGTTCTTCTTCAACAGCCTGTTGGTGGCATCGATGGTCACCCTGAGCAACGTGTTCTTTTGCACCTTGGCCGGCTACGCTTTTGCCAAACTAAGGTTCCCAGGCCGTGACAAGGTATTCTTCGTCCTGTTGCTGACGCTCATGGTGCCTTTCCAGATCAATCTGATACCTCTATATAAGCTAATGGACTTGTTCAAGTGGATAGATACCTACTGGGGACTGATTGTGCCGGGCGCGACAAGCGTCTTCGGCATCTACCTGATGCGTCAATATATATTGTCCATACCTGATGAACTCCTGGACTCAGCGCGCGTAGATGGCTGTTCAGAGTTCGGGATCTTCTGGAGGATCGTCGCACCTTTATCCCTGCCTGGGGTGGCCACCCTGGCCATCTTTACCTTCATGGGAGCCTGGACCGACTTTCTCTGGCCCATGATCGTCACCAGTTCCATGGAGATGCGTACTCTGCCGGTGGGCATCGCCCTGTTGCAAGAGTATCACACCACGAACTGGACTCAGACCATGGCCGGCTCTGCCATCGCCGCCTTGCCCATGATCATCGTTTTCCTCTTCATGCAACGGCAGTTCATAGAGGGGCTGACCGCCGGAGCGGTTAAACGATAGCAAGCACTGGTCTTTCCAGCATTCAGATAGTTGGCTGGAGATTCTTTGACTATTGTTCGGAGGAGTAAGATGGCTGGTGGGTACATGGGTC
>DMLA01000221.1 GCA_003453555.1 Chloroflexota bacterium
GGCTTTGAAGAGGCTTTAGCCCGGGGCGCTGACTATGTCGTGCAGATGGACGCTGACTTCTCCCACTCTCCTTCCTATCTTCCCCTCTTCTTGGAGAAGATGAATAATTGCGACCTCGTGATCGGCTCCCGATATGCGGAAGGGGGAAGGACGGACGAGCGGTGGAGCATCTGGCGGTGGCTCCTCAGTCGAGGAGGCAACCTCTATGCCCGCTTGGTGACCGGCCTGTCGGTGCAAGATACCACCTCCGGCTTCAGATGTTACCGGCGAGAGGTGCTTGAAGATCTGCCCCCCATCGGCTCCGAGGGCTACGCCTTCCAGATCGAGATGGCCTACCTCTGCCAGAAAAGGGGGTACCGCCTCTGCGAACTCCCCATCTACTTCGAAGATCGAGCCCTCGGCCACTCTAAGATGAGCCTAGCCATCATCCTGGAGGCGTTCTGGCGGGTCTGGCAGATGAGATGGCAATGGCGATAGGCATATGTTGAAAAGAAACGTTCTCTTCGATGCCCTGATCCTCTTCGGCTTCCTCGTTTTGCTCCTCATCTTCTTCTATCCGGTTATCTTCGGCGGGAAGGTGTTGTTGCCACTGGACGACCTCTACGCCTTTCAGCCTTGGCGAGCTTATGCCTCTCAGTTCGACATCACCGTCCCCCACAACCACCTCATCGGCGACATGATCATCCAGAACTACTCCTGGAAATCATTCACTCGCCAGATACTCCGTCAAGGCACTATCCCCCTTTGGAACCCCTATCTTTTCGCTGGCGTGCCCTTCCTAGCCGCCGGGCAATATGGTGTGCTCTACCCTTTAGGCCTCATATTTTATCTCATCCCCATCGCCCATGCCTATGGCTGGTTTACGCTGCTCCACCTCTTTCTGGCTGCTCTCTTCATGTACATCTACATGCGGGTCATCGGCGTGGCCCGGCTGGGAGCGGTAATCGCCTCTATCTCCTTCTCTTTCAGTGGCTTTCTCGTCGTCAGTTTCCTCTGGCCCCAGGTGCTG
Source organism: Chloroflexota bacterium (assembly GCA_003453555.1). Lineage (GTDB taxonomy): Bacteria > Chloroflexota > Anaerolineae > UBA7937 > UBA7937 > UBA7937. Next base: position 1,010 of record DMLA01000221.1, read on the forward strand.
AGCACGGCCGTATGGCTGCCATTGCTGGTCACTATGGTGGAATTGGTGGTGAGGGAAGGAGAAAGGGAACTAAAGGAGCAAGGGGGGATCCCTTCAGTTCTCTATGTACGTCGATCGGCTTCAAGCCGTCAACTACTTTACGCTATTCTTGGCAGCATCATTCTTGGCCTGCAGTTTTTAGCCGGCCATATGGAGATCTCCTTCTACATCCTCTTCACCATGGCCTTCTACGCCGCCTGTCGCCTGCTGATGGTGTTCAAGGAGACCCATGACCTGAGACGAGGGATCGAGCTGGGCTTGACTTTGGTAGCCATGGTCGCCTTGGGCTTCGGGCTGGCGGGGGTGCAACTGGTGCCTTTTTACGAGCTGATTAAGGCGAACTTTCGCCGCGGCTATGTCACCTACGAGCAGGTCATCGGTTGGGCTCTGCCCGTCAAGCGCATCCTCAGCTTCCTCATGCCCGATTTCTTCGGCAACCCCACCCACCACAGCTATTTCGATCTCATCGATTGGCAGGCGAGGGCGGTTACCGAAAACTATCTGGGCCAGGGGATCAACTTTGTCGAATGGGCGCCCCAAACGCTGAAGAATTATGTGGAAGGGGCCAGCTATGTGGGCATCTTACCCCTCCTCTTGGCCCTGGTCGCCCTGCTGAAGGCCCGCACGAGATACACCGCCATATTCGTGGCTTACGCTCTCTTTTCCCTCCTCCTGGCCTTTGGCACGCCGCTTTACAGGCTCCTCTTCTTCAGCATCCCGGGGATGGATCAATTACACACCCCTTTCCGCTGGATTTATCCCTACACCTTTAGCACGTGTGTGTTGGCGGGGATAGGAGCTGACATCCTGGCGAGGAAAAAGAAGGAGTCTGAGGGAACCAGGAGGGATCCCCTCGGTTCCCTCTTAGCTTGGGGTGTCTTGGGGGCAGGCGTGACCCTGATCGTCGCCCTCGTCAGCAGCCGCCTCTTTGCCGCCTACACTTTGGCCTTGGTTGAGGCGGTCTTTCAGCGTTCTCAGTCGCTACAAAGCGCCTTCGCCAGCGCCCAGATGTTCTACTCGTACCAGTTTCGCAATGTACTGATATTGGCTCTGCTTCTCGTTGCTGCTGGGGTGGTGATACGTCTCTCGAGATGCTCCATCCGGTTGCCGCCCTGGCTGGGAGGCCTCCCTGTTTGGAAGATGTTGGCTGTCCTGTTGCTTGTGGTCGATCTTTTCCTCTTCAGCGCCAGCTTCAACTCGGCTATTGATCCCGCTTTGCTGGATTTCGTCCCCGCAGCGGTAAAGTTTCTCCAAGAGGACACAGAGCTCTACCGCATCGTTAGTCTTGGCCCGGACGACATTCTTCCACCCAACACCGCCATGGCATTTGGCATCCAAGATGCGCGCGGCTACGACACCGTCATCCCCGAGCAATACGTCAAATACTGGAGGGCCATGGAAGAGCCCCACGGGTTGCTTCACAGCAAGATCCATAAACTGATGGACCCCGCTTCTCTCGACTCCCCTCTTTTG
>DMLA01000226.1:0-2212 GCA_003453555.1 Chloroflexota bacterium
GGGGGATAGAGGAATACCATGTGGTCCCTGATATCATGGTTCTGGGGAAGGGGCTAAGTGGAGCTATCTACCCCATCACCGCCACCTGCTATAGGGAGAAATTGGAGAGTTTCTTTGAGCCCGACCCCTTCATCCATCTTTCCTCCTTTGGAGGAGCAGAACCGGGGTGCGTGGCCGCTATGGTCATGCTGGACCAGATCACGGAACCGGGGTTCTTAGAGCATGTCCAAGAGATGGGAAAACGCTTCCAAGATGGGCTGGCTCTCCTCAGGGAAAAGTACCCCCAGATATTGATCGAAATCCGCCAGCGGGGGGTGCTGATAGGACTCAAGATGGTTGATAAAGACTGTGGCCCTATGCTCACCCGGGCGTTAGGCCAAAACGGCGTCTTGGCCATCTTTGCCGGCTTGGACCCCTCAGTGACGATCATCATGCCACCTCTGGTGGTGACGGAAGAGGAGGTAGATCTCATCCTGGAAGCGCTGGATCATTCCTATCAGGCCGTCGTTGAGCAGATGTTGGTGTGAACATATCAATTGTTAGTACGTGAGGATGAGGAGAGAGTATGGAGCGTTATCTACTTCCATTAGATGGAATCGAGGCTGAACACCGATGCCTGGTAGGTGGTAAGGCCTTCCATTTGGGCGAGTTGCGTCAGGCCGGAGTGCAGGTTCCAGCGGGGTTCTGCATCACGACGGCCGCCTATAGTCTCTTTCTCCAGGAGACTGGTATAGATCTTGAAGCCGCCCTATCCTCTCTAGATCGGGAGTCGATGGACCTCCAAATAGCCCCCTTGGGGGAAGAGATGGTGAAACACCCTCTGCCCCATCGACTATATAGGGCTATCGAGGAGGCCTATCGGGGGTTGGGTGAAAAGAGGCCGGTAGCAGTAAGGTCATCGGCCACAAGTGAGGATTTGCCAGAGGCTTCCTTTGCCGGCCAATATGAGACGCACCTCAATGTTTTGGGTTTGGAGGAACTCACTGAGAAGATAAAGACCTGCTGGGCTTCCCTTTGGAATGCTCTTGCTTACCTCCATCGTCATCATATCTCCCCTCTGGAGGTGGCGATGGGGGTAGTGGTGCAGGAGCAGATCCCGGCCGAGGTCTCGGGGGTGCTTTTCACCTTGAACCCCTCTACGGGCCTAGAAGAAGAGATGCTCATCGAAGCCCACTGGGGGCTAGGAGAAGCGGTGGTCTCAGGCAAAGTTACCCCCGACCGCTTCGTGATGGACGCCTGGAACGAAGGGATGCGCTCCCAAGAGATAAGCGAGAAGCGGATGATGGTGGTTCCTGCTCATCCGTCAGGGGTAAAAGAGGTAGAGGTTCCCGAGGAGAAACGTACTCGGGCCAGTTTGACGGAGGAGCAACTTTTGTCACTGATGCGGCTGGGGCGTGAGGTGCAGGAGATCTACGGCTATCCACAGGATATCGAATGGGCTCTCTATGGGGGAGGGTTCTATATCTTGCAGACCCGCCCTTTGACCTCCTATACCTTTACGCCAGAGATCGGCCAATGGACCTCGGCCAACTGCCGGGAGGTGATGCCCGGTTTCATCACCCCCCTCTCCTTCTCCATCAACGGCCAATACGAGTGGGCAAAGGCCTTTGATGAGCTGTTCCAACGGCTGAAGTTGATGCGCGAGAAGAGGAAGGTAGAGTGGCTGCGGCTATTCTTCGGGCGGGCCTATTGGAATGTGGGAGAGGTCAAACGGTTAAACTCCATCATCCCCGGCTTCAAAGAGCGAGACTTCGATGAATCGATAGGCGTGGAGCCCACCTACGAGGGGGACGGGCTGGTTACACCCACCACTCCCATCACCGTTATCCGCGCTCTCCCCGTCCTCTTCGCCCTCCAAGACCTCTACAAGAGCTTCTGGCAGGAGGCGAAGGAGTACAAAGAAGCGTTTGCCCGGGAGGAGGCGAGATATTCAGAGATCGACCTGGCCACTCTCAGTGATGTTGAGTTGGCCGAGAAGGTTAAGGATACCTTGGAGTTCCATCACCGCACCAACCGGATAGCGCTGCTCGTCACTTTCTTGGCCATGCAGGCTCAGGACGAGTTCACACCGATGGTGGAGCGGTTGAACGCCCGCAACCCGGATGCCGAACCGATCTCCATGGCCCGCTTACTCACCGGCTTGACCGATGTAGCCACCGGGCGTCCCCTTCTCGAACTCTGGCAGGTGAGCCAAGAAGCGCTAAAGGATGAA
>DMLA01000226.1:2623-4342 GCA_003453555.1 Chloroflexota bacterium
TCTTGGAGCGATATATCCGCGAGTTTCGCTATATGTCAGAGAAGGATGAGGATATGTCCCTATCTCGCTGGGATGAGGAGCCAGCCTTTGCCTTCACCACTCTGAAATCGTTCCTCCAAGCAGGAGGAGATACCGACCCAGAGAAGTTGATCGCTCAACAAAAGGAGATGCGATTACAAGAGGAGCGAAGAGCCGCTGCTCTCCTATCTCAGGGGTGGCTAGACAGGCTCTTCAGAAAGCGGCAGTTCTTCTCCGCCTTGGAGACCCTGAAGCGTTATTCCTGGTGGCGCGAGGAGACGCGTCCTATGCTCTCTCTAGCCCACTATCATTGCCATCGGGTCTTTGTAGAGCAGGGCAAGCGGTGGGCGGCCTCCGCATACCTCGAAGAGCCAGGGGATATCTTCTTCCTCACGCGGGATCACCTGTTAGCCGCCCTGGAGGGAAAACTCTCCTCCGAGGAGGCGCGTACCTGGATTCACAAATACAAGCGCATGAAGGCTTGCTATCGGAATTTTGAGCCACCCCTCACCATCGGGCGAGGAGCGAGAGCGCCGGAGAGCCCACCCAAAGCAGCCGTCTATAAAGGGGTCGCCTGCAGTGCTGGCAGGGCCACTGGAAAGGCTAAAGTGGTGAGGGAACTGGGCGAAGCCGATAGGCTCAAGAAGGGAGAGATACTGGTTGCGCCCTATACCAACCCCGGCTGGATACCTCTTTTCAACCTGGCAGCAGGTCTCGTAACCGAAGAGGGAGGGCTGATATCTCATGGCGCTATCGTGGCCCGGGAGTACGGCATCCCCACCGTCCTTCAGATCCGGGAGGCGACGAAGATCTTCCAAGACGGACAAACCCTTTGTGTGGACGGCGACAGAGGGGTGGTGGAACTATTAGAGTAAAGGGGCTATCCAAGCGCCAGTACTCATTCCCGGTAAAGTTGAGGCATCTAACCACCACCGCTCCGGCTGAGTCTCCGGCGACACAGCTCACAAACAGCTGGTAGCGTGAATCTGCGCGATCTCGCTCAGAGGCACGGCGAACATGCCGAACGACTAGTTATCGCGCAGATCCTGCTTAGTGGTGAAGGGCAACTTGGCCATATCTTCCAGAGATTTGATATCGCCGGCGGATACCCTCGCCTCAGCGAACCGTTTTTATAGAAGGGCACCCTCTGGGAGACCCGGGCCACCACCTCCTTAAGCCGCTCTAACTGCAACTCTTCCAGTTGAGGTCGGGACATAGTCTCAAACTCTTCATCTCAGATCAACACTCTCTTCTTTTTCGCCGCTCTTCTCTTCCTTTGGATGAGATAGACTAGCCAGATTGGCCACAGCGCCCTACCCTAGGAGATCGTGGGTTGCACCGCTTCCCTTCCGGTTCCAAAAGCCCGGCGGTTCAACTCCACAAACCTCTCTGGAACCCGCGTCTCGATGGCCTCAAGCCAAGTATCCGGCGCGACATCTTCGATGAAGGTGGAAAGAGCGCCCAAGAGAACGATGTTGTGCACCCGAGCACTGCCCAGTTCTTCGGCCAGCGAGATACTGGGGATGAAATGGATCTTCTCGGTCACCTTGTTCAATGTGAAGCGGACCTGTTCGTCGTCGGGATAACGGTCGTCGCCGGAGCTAACGGAGAGGGGAGGGATGCTCTGGTCGCCAACTATGGCTACCCCACCCGGCCGCAGCATCCCCACGTAGCGGAGCGCTTCTAGCTTCTCAAAGGCTA
>DMLA01000226.1:4726-4862 GCA_003453555.1 Chloroflexota bacterium
ACATGGCTGGTGACACTCCCCCCACGCTGGGCCATGCCATGCACCTCCGACTTCTTCACATCGTAGCCTGCCCTGACCCCCACATCGGCCAAGACGTCGCTGGCTAGGAGCGTTCCCTGACCGCCGACGCCAGCCA
>DMLA01000003.1 GCA_003453555.1 Chloroflexota bacterium
CGACCCTTTCTACAACCTCTCTTTCTTTTGTGGAGGGGCTGGGAATGCGGATGATATCTTGGAGGAAAGAGAGTAGGGGCTTTTTGTCTGGGAGGGGAATCTCCAAAGGGCACCTCTAAGTGGGGATACCTTTGTACACCGCGATCACATAGGTGACCTGCCCCAGGGTATCATCGAGAACCACGTGGGGTGAGAGCACCTGACAGCACCACTCCTTTAACGCTTGGGGGTCATAGGTGAAATCGGAGGGTTCTTCCCGGCGATGGGGCGCCAAGTGGGTGAAGCCTATGCCACAGCCACTGATACGAAAGAGTTCTTTGAGGAGTCCTTTCATATAGGCTTCGGGGTCTGGCCCTACGGGGTAACCCAAGACGCTTATCAAGAAGGAGATGTCGAATTGGTTCTCGAAGAAGGGGTCGACCAGGATGTCCCGTTTTATGAAACACCCTTTCCCAAATCGTTCTTGAGCCCCGGCCACCATATGGTCGCTGAGGTCAATTCCCAGATAGGAAGCATAATCTGGGTAGTGTCTATCTAGATACCCTTTGAGATAGCCGAGGCCGCAGCCCACATCCAGGATGGAGTTGCCCTGAAGATCGAATTTGCTAACCACGTGATGAAAGATCTCCTCTTGTGTTTTCTGATCCGGGTATTCCAAAATGGCCATATCGTCGCCTTTGAAGAGGATGTCGCGGGCGTCGAAAAAGGCAGCATAGTGGTGATGGGTGGGGAAACTCTTGGGCTTGTGAAGGGCCATCTTCTTTTGTGCCTTCTCTAACCACCTGGAAAGCAGGCCGGGCATCTAACTCCTCGCTTCTTCAATGAGACATCGCACAATCCCCTTATAGGGGGCTGATTCTCTTATCTCTATGCCCCCCGGTGTTATATACCAATATCGAGGGGCCATCACAACTTCCCACCTTCCGGTTACCATCTTGACCACTTCTGCCGAGGCGATTGCGCTCCATAACCAAACCGTTATCCCCATTGTGGTGGGATAAGCCTTCCCCCTAACAGCATCCGCCAACCACTCTTCCGTGAAGCCAGTATCGCCTCTCAGGGCCTTCCATGCCCTCTTCGTCAGCCAGGGAAACTCAAAGCCTATCCACTCTAGATAGTCACACCCCTGACCCGGCACAAATGTAGTACATATTGACATAGCCCCCCAATTCAAACCGGCAATCATAGGAATCCTTCCCTTCTGCACCCCTCGGACAACGTTATAGGTATCCTCGTCGATGCACAGGAGAACAATATCTCCCTCCTCGAGAATAGACTCCATAAGTTTCTGGTTTGCCCTTTCACAATAGGTCTTAACCTCTGCATGGGGATTGATATTCAGAACCAAATCTTTATAGACTGTCACCTTGGGCTGGCCGATGGTGTCTACAGAGCAGCCTATCTGCCGATTCATATTATGAACCTCGAACGAATCGAAATCACACAACACAAAGCGCTCAAAGCCGGTTCTGGCTAAGAGGACGGCCGCCGTTCCCCCCGTGCCGCCCAGGCCCAAAAGGACTAGGCGCGTTGACCTAATCTTTTCAATATCCTCCTGGCTAAAGAACCCCCTATTTCTAGCAAATAACTGGTCATATTCAGGCTTCATCATATCCCCCGTGGAGGGGAAGAGAGGAATGGCCCTCTCTCCCCGTGTGTTTAGTGCTACTTGCTCGTGGCGCTGCTGGCGAGAACAAGAGCGCCGAGGCTAAGCAGCACATAAACCGCTCGTAGATACGGGCGCTTCACCTCCTTGTCCAAAGGTGGCAGATGCCGACTAATACGCCCCTTTACCCGAAAGGACGGTGGGGATAGTTATGAGCATGATTTTGAGATCGAGCCACAAAGACCAGTTCTCGGCGTAGAAGAGGTCTAACATCACCATCTCATCGAAGGTGAGGTCGCTCCTCCCCATCACTTGCCAGAGGCCGGTTAAGCCGGGGAGAACCCCTAGCCGCCGGCGGTGCCGTTCCTCATACTGTTCCACCTCCCTGAGGAGAGCGGGGCGAGGGCCGACGAGGCTCATCTCCCCTCTCAGGATGTTATACATTTGGGGGAGTTCGTCGAGGCTGAGGCGGCGTAGGACCCTCCCCACACGGGTGCAGCGGGGATCCTCTCGGATCTTGAAGAACACCCCTTCCGCCTCATTCAGGTCACGGACTTCGCTCAGTTCCTCCTCCGCTTCCGGCCGCATAGAGCGGAACTTATAAAGGGTGAAGGGTTTTCCGTTTTGCCCTATCCTCGTCTGCCGGAAAAGAGCCGGCCCCGGCGATTCCAACTTTGTCAGGGCGACTATAAGGAGGATGAGAGGGGATAGGAGGAGAAGGGTCGTGGCCGAGACAACCACATCGATAGCCCGCTTGAGGGCCAGGTTCCAGCCCCGGATCGATACCTCCTTCACCCCCAAAAGCGGTATGCCTCCCACCTCTTCCACGTCCACTCGGCTGAGGCTCATCTGGAATAGATCAGGGACTATTCGGGCTTGCACCCCTACCCTCTCGCATTGAGCCACCATTTTGACGATCTCTTCATGGGAGGTCCAGGGAAGGGTGATGATCACCTCGTCCACCGTTATTTCCTGCAGAAGCCGAGGCAGATCCTTTGTGCCTCCCAGGCTGGGAAAGCGACCGATGGTCTTCTCTCGCACCTCATCGTCTATGAAACCCACTATCCGGTAGCCCAATTGGGGGAGGGCCATGATGTTGCGCATGATGGCTCGTCCTATCTCTCCCGCTCCTACGACGAGAACTCGATCCACCCCGATGCCTCGTCCCCTGAGGTAGCCCCAGATCTGTCTCACTATTAGGCGGCCCAGGCTGAGGGTGAGGGTGACAGAGATGCCCGCGTAACCGAAGAGGAGGCGCGAATAGAAGTAGGGCCGGTAAAAGAAGGTTATCACGATCATGACGGCTATCCCCGCCAGGGCGCCGATGAAGATGGTATAGACCTCGTCAAGCCAAGAGGTGCCGCGCTTTTGGGCGTAGAGCCCCTCCACTTTGTACACTACCAGGAGAATGGCCGTTAGGATGAGGGAGACAGGGATATATTCGCGTAGCGGCACATAGTTCGCCTCGCCCACGGGGCGGATCAACTGCCACTCGTACCGTGCATGGTAGGCGATGAAGAAGGCGACGTTGATGAGGAGGGTATCCAGAAGAGCCAGCCCCAAGGTGAGCCAAGCCCGATAAGACCTATACATCTTCTCCCCTCATAGCCTCTTCGTAGACTTTTACCGTCTCTTCCGCTGCCCCTTGCCAGGTGAACCGCTTAGCCCTTTCTAACCCTCTTTCTCGCATCTCCTCCTGGAGGCCTCTATCTTGGAGCACCTTGAGCATCGCCCTTGCTATCTCGTCTGCATTTTTGGGGTTCACCAAGATCCCGGCATCGCCCACCACCTCCGGCAAGGAGGAGATATTGGAGGTGAGTACCGGCGTGCCTGAAGCCATGGCCTCCAAGGGCGGCAAGCCGAACCCCTCATAGAGAGAAGGGTAGGCTAAAAGGTCGGCAGCGTTGTACCATAAGGGTAGTTCCTCCTGCTCCACATAGCCAGCAAAGATCACATCGGCAAGGGCTAACTCCTCCGCCTGAGCGAAAATCCCGTCCGCTCCCCATCCCCTGGCTCCGGCCAAGACCAAGGCGTGGGGGATCTCCTTCTTTATTTGGGCGTAGGCTTCCAGGAGAAGGCTTACATTCTTGCGCCGCTCTATGGTGCCCACGAAGAGGATCATCCGTTCTGGGAGCCTGCGCCTCTGGCGGAATTGGGAGACTAGGTTCCCGTTGAGGGGCCGAAATCTGGGGTCCACGCCACAAGGTATCACCTTTATCTTCTCCTCGGGGATCCCGAAGAGCCTACTCAGATCGTTCTTCGTGCTTTGAGAGAGGGCGATGACCCGGTGGGACCTTCGGGCCGAATAGGGGGTCATATACCTCAGATAGAGCCGCTTCCAGGGGTTGAACCCCTGGGGGAAGAGGAGGAAACTCAAATCGTAGATGGTGACCACCCCGGGACAGGAACTGAAGAGGGGCTGTACGAAGGCCAGGGAGTGGATGAGGTCGATCCCCTCCTTCACCAATTGAAAAGGCAGAACAGCCTGTTCCCAGAGGATGCGTACCAGGGGGTTTCCCGTAGGCAGGCGGCTGAAGCGGAGATCTACCTGGGGGAAGAGCCCCTCGGCCTTCCGCTCCCCCAGGAAGGCGGTGTACCGGTGGTCGGAAGGGGGCAAGTGAGCCAGGAAATTATAGATATACCAGGTGATGCCCGCAGCCCGGTAATCCCCCGATAGGGAGAGAAGTTGAGCGTTGAGACCGATATGCATCTTAACCCTATTATATCACAAACTATTTGATCTCCTGGTAAACCTGGTAGGTCTCCCAGGCGATCTGGGCTTGGGTATACCGTTCCAGCACCCGCTCTCTCCCCACCCGAGCCAGCCTCTGCCTCAACCTTTCATCCCCTCTGATCTTCTCTATCGCCTCTCTTAAGGCCAAGGCGTCGTCCTCGGGGAATATGAGCCCCGCATCGCCGATGACATGGGGGATCTCCCCTGAATCGGAGCCCACCACCGGCACCCCGGTGGCCATAGCCTCGATGAGCACTCGCCCAAACTGCTCCTTCCAATTGGGGCGGGTGCGGGAGGGGAGGACAAGGAGGTCTAAGCCTCGGTAGTAGTCGGGCATCCCTGGCGAGGGGATGGGGGAGTCGAAAGCCACACGCTCTCTCAAGCCCAGTTCCTGAACCAGACTTTGCAACCGCCCTTTTTGAGGCCCGCCCCCCAAGATGCGGAGGCGCCA
>DMLA01000218.1:0-272 GCA_003453555.1 Chloroflexota bacterium
TTGCCGATGCATCCGGTCTGCCAACTCGACTGTCTGGGCTTTTGCGACCGGTGTGGCCAGAACTTAAACGAGGGGCCTTGTGACTGTAAAGAATCGATGGTGGACCCCCGTCTGGAAATACTGAAAAAACTCAAGTGAGGAAAGAGAATGGGCGCACTACCCAAGAGAAAGATATCCAAAGGACGGAGGGATAGGCGGCGGAGCCATTGGCGGCTCAAGCCGTTGCATCTCGTGCCCTGTCCCCAGTGCCATGAACTTCGCTTGCCCCACCA
>DMLA01000218.1:651-7644 GCA_003453555.1 Chloroflexota bacterium
AGCCGGCCTCTTCTCCCGTCTTTATGGCCGTGCCAGGTGGCAGAGCAAGCACGGCCGCTTCTATGTCAGTATAAGAGTCTGCCTTACTAGAAGGGGGACAGCCAGCGATGGCTAAGAAGTTCGCTCTTCTTTTCCCCGGCCAGGGCTCCCAGTACGTAGGTATGGGTCGAGATCTTTACCAAGGGTGGCCTGAGGCCCAAGCCATCTTCTCCCGGGCCGATGAGGCTCTGGGGTTCCGCCTCTCGGACCTCATCTTCCAGGGGCCTGAGGAGGCGCTGAGCGATACCATCAACACGCAGCCGGCCATATTGGCTACCAGCATAGCCTTTTGGGAGGCTCTATCTGCCCAGGAGTCGTTTGAACCCGCCTATGTTGCGGGCCATAGTCTGGGAGAATATACCGCCCTGGTGGTGGCAGGCGCTCTGGGGTTCGAGGAGGCGCTGTGCCTGGTGAGAGAGCGTGGCCGCCTGATGAAAGAGGCAGGAAGAGAAAAGCCAGGGGGCATGGCCGCCATCCTGGGCTTGGAAGAGAGGGTGGTGGAAGAGATTTGCGACCAAGTCGATTCCCAAAACCCGGGAACTTTGGCTGTAGCCAACTACAACTGTCCTGGCCAAGTCGTCATCTCCGGGCTCAAGGAGTCCCTAAAAGCGGCTATGAAGTTGGCACGAGAGAGAGGCGCACGGCGGGTCGCGCCCTTGGCGGTGAGCATCGCTGGCCATTCGCCCCTCATGGCCTCCGCGGCCACCCTCTTCGCCTCGGTGGTCGCTCGCCTCCCCTTCCGCCGAGCGGAGATACCGGTTGTAGCCAACCTCACCGCCCAGCCCATCACCTCCCCCGAGGAGATAAAAAACGAACTCGTCCAGCAGCTCATCTCCCCTGTTCGCTGGACCGAGTCGATCCAATATATGATAAAAGAAGGCCTCTCCACCTTCATAGAAGTGGGACCCGGAAGTGTGCTCAGTGGGCTGGTGAAACGGATCGACAAAAAAGTCCAGGTCGTAAATGTAGGCCATCTAGAAGAGTTACGAGGTTTCAGGCTATGATTCGTCTTCCCCTCGGTCGTACCGACCTCCTAGTCTCTAGGCTCTGTTTCGACACTTTTTCACCATCCACTATAGAAGACGAACCTAGGCCTGATGCAAGGAGAGCAAAGTGATCGACCTAACCGGTAGAGTGGCCCTCGTCACCGGGGGCTCTCGGGGCATCGGACGGGCCATCGCCCTCAAACTAGCCTCCCTGGGAGCCAAGGTGGCGGTCAACTACCGTACCAATGAGGCCGCAGCCCAAGAGGTAATAAGAGAGATCGCATCCCAGGGTGGAGAGGCCATCGCCCTGCAGGGGGATGTGAAGGACGCCGATCAGGCCAGGGATCTGGTGAAGAATACCCTGGAGGCGTTCGGCCGCCTAGACATCCTGGTCAACAACGCGGGCATCACCAAAGATACCCTGCTGGCGCGGATGAAGGAATCCGACTGGGACCTGGTGATAGACACCAACCTCAAGGGGGCCTACCACTGCACCAAAGCAGCCCTACGTCCCATGCTCAAACAGCATTACGGCCGCATCGTGAACATCACCTCCGTCTCTGGCCTGGTGGGCCAGATCGGCCAGGCCAACTATTCAGCCTCTAAGGCCGGCCTGGTGGGCTTCACCAAAGCCGTGGCCAAGGAACTGGGCTCGAGAAACATCACCGTCAACGCCATAGCGCCGGGGTATGTCCCCACCGACCAGACCGCTCATCTCCCCTCTGAACTGGTGGAGGCGTTCCTCAAACTCACCCCCCTGGGGCGACCAGGTACCCCAGAGGAGATAGCCCACGCTGTGGCTTTTTTCGCCTCCGATGAGGCTTCTTATATCACCGGCCAAGTGCTAAGCGTTGACGGCGGTATGATGATGGTTTAAAAAGGAGCGTAGAGATGGAAGAGAACTCGGGGTTGGTCATGATCTCGCCGCAGGTCCTAACGACCATCGCTCGCCAGGCCACCCTCAATGTCCCTGGAGTAGTGAGCATGAGCCCAGGCATCACTTTCAACCGCCTCCTAAGACGAGGCAAAGGCGGCGAGGGCGTCAGGGTGGCGGTAGAAGAAGGTACCGTCTCCATCGACCTCTTCATCATCGTCGAGCCCCAGGCGAACATGCTTCGCCTGGGCCAGGAGATTCAACGAGAGGTGACCCGCGCCATCCAAGACCTGGTGGGGATGCCTGTACGGGAGGTTAACGTCCATATCGAAGATGTGATCCCAGAAAAGCGAGAGGAAGAAGAGGTTGACGAAAGTTCGACGTAAGGCCCGGGCCGTGGCCCTCCAGACCCTCTACGAGGTGGACACCGCCCACCACGACTGGAACGCCGTCTTGGTTCGCCATTTGGAGGAGCATCGCCTCCCTCCCCAAGGTTCCGATTTCGTCCGACATCTGGTGTGCGGCGTCTTGGAGCACCGGGGCAAACTGGACGCCATAATCAGCGAAATCGCTCCCCAGTGGCCCTGTGACCAGATGGCGGTCATCGATAGGAACATCCTCCGTATGGCCATCTATGAGATGCTGCTGGACCCGGAGGTGCCGGTTAAGGTGGCCATCAACGAGGCGGTGGAGTTGGCCAAGACCTTCGGCAGCGAGAGTTCCCGTCGCTTTATCAACGGCGCTTTAGGGACCTTGGCCACTCGGCGTAACCTTCTTGAGGTGAAGCCATGAACTTCGGAGGGATCGGGGGAGGGGAACTTTTAGTCATCCTGCTCATCGCCCTCATCGTCTTCGGACCAGGGAGACTGGTGGAGATCGCTTCCAGCCTGGGAAAAGCGCTGCGGGAATTTAGAAAAATGTCCCAGGATCTCACCACGGAGATACAGAAAGAACTGGAAGTGACCAAAGAATTGCAAGATGAGTTAAAGAAAGAACTCCAACCCCTTACAGCCGAGGAGGTGAAGAAGGAACCCCAAACCGAGGGCCCTGCCGCCCCAGATGATGAAGGATCAACAAAAGAAGAGTAAAAACTATGGACAATGGGAAGCGGATGACCATCTTCGAACATCTGGAAGACCTCAGGGGAAGGCTCATCAAGTCGGTCATAGCCTTGCTCGTGACCACCCTTTTCAGCCTGATTTTCACCTCCCGCTTTCTCAAGATCCTCACCGCCCCCATGGGAAACCTCCAGCCTATCTTCCTCCGCCCCACAGAGATGATCATCACCTATTTCAAGATCGCCCTCATCTGCGGCGTGGCTTTAGCCATGCCAGTCATCATCTATCAATTTGTCCTCTTCATCCTCCCCGCCCTTAAGCCCAAGGAGAAGAGATACCTCTACATCATCGTGCCTGGAGCCACCATCTCCTTTGTCATCGGCCTACTCTTCGCCTACTTCGCCCTGCTCCCCTTTGCCGTCCGGTATCTCCTCTCCTTTGGAGGCGACATCGCCCGCGCTCAGTGGACCATCGGTGAGTATATCGGCTTCGTGACCACCATACTTCTCTGGATAGGGGTAGCCTTCGAGACACCACTGGTGATCTTCTTTCTGGCCAAAGTGGGCATCGTCACCCCGGCTATGCTTTCCCGCTACCGGAAATACGCCGTCTTGGCCGCCGCCGTTATCGCCGCCATCATCACCCCCACCCCTGACCCCTTCAATATGATGATCGTGATGGTGCCCCTTTACCTACTATACGAAGCGGGGGCCTTATTGGCTAAGTTGGCCTAGACTCAGATCACTACGCAAAGGCTGCCCAGGGGATGTTCTTGGGGCAAGAAGTAGAGGGAATCCAACATGCCCCATCGGTTTAACGAAAAGGAGCGCCGCTGGCTTGAAATACAGGAGGCTCACTATCGCTCCTGGGTTCGCGACCACCGGTTCTTCAACGCCCTCATCGGCCGTCATCCTATCCTATATCCAGCCATGGGGGTGCTGATCGGGCTAGCCATGCTTCTCCTGGCCCTTCTGCTCTTCTCTGCCGCTCACCCCAGATTCGGATACGTGTTTAGATACGTGGCCTTTTTTCTGATGAGCCTAGGCGGAGTCTTTCTCGTCTTCAGCACCTTGCTCTTGTTGATCGGATTACTCTACTGGGTCTGGAACCAGGTCCGCCTTATTTTCCGCCAATAATAGAGAACAAGGCGAAGGGAGCATCGATATGGACGGAGACGGAGTTGTTGAAACCCTCGACTCTACCCCCGATGGACTCCTTGGCCAGCACTAAGTTAAAAAAGAAGGAGGCCCATTATGGAAGTGGTCGAATCCGGAAGGGGAGAACTCATCCAGCCCCCCGATATTGACGGCTTCCGAGAATGGAACCGCCAAAACAAGCCCAAAGCCCTAGTGAACAAGGTGATGACCGAACAGGAAGCCATCGCCCGCTTTGTCCATGATGGAGACTACATCGGCACTGAACTTTACGGCACCGTCCGCTGCCCTATGTCTCTGGCCAGGGAACTGGTGCGCCAAGGCAAAAAGGGGTTGCGGATAGCCGGACAGGGGGTCTTAGAACTCGACCTCTGGCTGGCCGCCGGCCTGGTGAAGAAACTGGACATCACCTACATCGGCCTCGAGGTGTACGGCATCTCCCCCTCTCTGCGACGGGCGGTGGAGAGCGGCCAGGTGGAGACCACCGTCGAGTGGAGCAACGCCGCCATCGCTTGGCGGTTTAAGGCGGCGGCCATGGGCGTGCCCTTCATCCCCGTCCGCTCCATGCTGGGCTCCGACACCTTCAACTACAGCGCAGCCAAGGTGGTGAGATGTCCTTTCACCGGCCAGAAGGTCTGCCTCCTGCCCGCCCTCATCTTAGACGTGGGGATGATCCACGTTCACCGCGCTGATATATACGGAAACGCTCAGATCGAGGGGATCTCTGGCTTCGCCTTCGAGTTGTCCCGAGCCTCCAAGAGGCTCATCATCAGCACTGAGGAGATTATCCCCACGGAGGAGATCCGCCGCTACCCCGACCGCACCATCATCCCCTACTATCTAGTGGACGCCGTGGTGGAGGCCCCCTTCGGCTCCCACCCCGGGGAGATGGTCTACCTCTACGAGAGGGACGAGGAACTGATCAAAGAGTGGGTGGAGATGTCCAAGGAACCGGAAACCACCCAAGAGTATCTGGATAGATATGTCTACGGGGTGAAAAGCCACGCTGAATATCTCGAACTCATCGGCAAAGAGAGGCTAGCCCACCTGAAGGATATAGTAGCCAGGAGATAGATATGGAAACCTCTGCTTACAACCCCACAGAGCTTATGATCTGCATCGCCAGCCGTCTGATGGAGGACGGCACCACCGCTTTCATTGGCACCGGCATACCTATGTTGGCCGCCTCCTTGGCCCAGAAGATGCATGCGCCCAATCTGATCCCCATCTTCGAGTTCGGAGGGACAGGAGCCATCTTAGAACGGCTCCCTTTGGCCGTAGGTGAGCAGCGGACCTTCAACAAAGCCCTAGCCGCCTCCGGCATCTGTGACATCGTGGAGACCGCCCAGCGGGGTTTCATCGAGTACGGCTTCCTGGGCGGGGCCCAGATAGACCCCTATGGCAATTTGAACAGCACTGTCATCGGCGACCACGATCACCCCAAAGTCCGCCTGCCGGGCTCAGGTGGGGCCAACGACGTGGGCTCCCACTGCTGGCAGACCATCATTATTATGCGCCACGACAGGAGACGGTTCGTGCCCCAAGTGGATTTCATCACCACCCCCGGCTACCTCACCGGCCCAGGAGCCCGCGAGGAGGCTGGATTGGCTCCCGGCACAGGCCCCTACCGCGTGGTGAGCAACCTAGCCCTTCTGGGTTTCCATGAGGAGAGCAAGCGGATGACGCTTCTAGCCGTCCACCCGGGGGTCACCGTGGAGCAGGTGGTAGAGAATACCGGCTTCGAATTGATCATCCCTGACCACATGGAGGCGAACGAGCCCCCCACCCCTGAGGAGTTACGCATCCTGCGGGAAGAGGTGGACAAGGAGCGGCTCTATATCTAGGAGTATGTGGTAGGAGTCATATAAAGGCCTTTGGATACTACCGAGATTGAAAGGAGCATCGATGCCCAAGGACAGAGTGGTCATCATGGGCGCCGCAGGGCGTGACTTCCACAACTTCAACCTCTACTTCCGCGATAACCCAAACTACGAGGTCGTGGCCTTCACCGCCACTCAAATCCCCCATATCGAACGCCGAACCTACCCCCCAGAACTGTCGGGACCCCTCTATCCCCAGGGCATCCCCATCTACCCCGAAGAGAAACTGACCACCCTCATACAAGAGTACGATGTAGACCAAGTTCTCTTCGCCTATTCTGACATCTCCCACGAGTATGTGATGCACAAAGCTTCGGAGGCACTAGCCGCTGGAGCCGACTTTCGGCTCCAGGGCCCCAAAGCCACCATGCTCAAAGCGAGTCTCCCCATCATCTCTGTTTGTGCTGTCCGCACCGGCTCCGGCAAGAGCCAGACCTCCCGACGGGTCTCCGATATCCTCAAAAAGATGGGAAAGAGGGTGGTAATAGTCCGCCACCCCATGCCTTACGGCGACCTGGCCAAACAGGCCTGCCAGCGCTTCGCCACCTATGAAGACCTCGATAGATACGAATGCACCATCGAGGAGCGAGAGGAGTATGAGCCCCATATCAACCGGGGCACCGTGGTCTATGCAGGCGTGGATTACGAAGAGATACTGCGCCACGCCGAGGCCGAAGCGGATATCATCCTCTGGGATGGAGGGAACAACGACCTCCCCTTCTACCAGCCAGACCTGCACATCGTGGTGGCGGACCCCCATCGGCCAGGCCATGAACTCCGCTACCACCCCGGGGAGACCAACCTCCGCCTGGCCGACGTGGTGATAATCAACAAGATAGATACCGCTAAGGAAGAAGGTGTAGCCCTGGTCGAGGAGAATATCGAGAAACTAAACCCTAAAGCCTTGGTAGTCAAAGCCAACTCCCCCATCTTCGTGGAAGACCCTGGGGCCATCAAGGGGAAACGGGTCCTAGTGATAGAAGATGGCCCCACCCTCACCCA
>DMLA01000218.1:8008-9267 GCA_003453555.1 Chloroflexota bacterium
AGAGATCGTCGACCCCCGCCCCTACGCCGTGGGCTCCATAAGGGATACCTATACTCGATACCCTACCACCGGCCCTGTTCTCCCCGCTATGGGCTATGGTGAAAAACAGATAGAGGAACTGGAGGCCACCATAAACAGCACCCCCTGCGACTTGGTGCTGGTCGCCACCCCCATCGACCTTCGCCGCCTCATAGATATCGAAAAGCCCAGCGACCGGGTCCGCTATGAACTAGAGGAGATCAGCCACCCCAACTTAGAAGAGATCATAAGAGAGCGGTTGGGGTAAGTAGTCTTAGAAGGGAGAGCATTTGGATCTGTTGATGACCGAGGGAGATACCGGCTATGGGTCTTGATCTGGATTTGCAACCCATCATCGTCTGGCTTTCCACGACCGGCGTGCGTATCCTCATCATCATCCTAGCCAGCCTCTTGGGCTACTATCTGCTCCGCGTGATAAGCCGGCAACTCGAAAGGCTAGTTGCGGTGGAGGAATATGCCACTGCCAACGAGCGGGAGCAGCGGGTCGAGACCCTCACTACCATCTTGAGGGGTACTGGTTTAGTCCTCATCGTTGCTGTAGCCGGGGTTATGATCCTGAGCGAACTGGGGTTAAATATAGGCCCCCTCATCGCTGGAGCCGGCATCGCTGGCCTGGCCATCGGCTTCGGAGCCCAGGCGCTGGTGAAGGACATCATATCCGGCTTCTTCATCCTCCTAGAAAACCAGTTCACCATCGGCGATGTGATCAGCGTGGGAGGTATAAGCGGCGGAGTGGAGAAGATGAGCCTGCGGGCCACCTTCCTCCGCGATCTGGAGGGCACCCTCCATGTGATCCCCAACGGCGAGATCCGCATCCTTTCTAACAAGACGAAAGGGTGGGCGCGGGCGGTGATCAACGTGGGAATAGCCTACAAAGAAGATGTGGCGCGGGTATTGGCCATCTTAGATAAGATCGGGCAAGAGATGTGGCAAGATGAGGGCTATCGCCCCTTCCTGCTAGAAGAACCCGCCGTCTCTGGCGTCGAGGAACTCGGCGACTCCGCCATGACCCTCAGGATAACGGTCAAAACCCAAGCGGGGAAGCAATGGGAAGTCTCCCGGGAACTGCGCAAACGGATCAAAGAGACCTTCGAGGAAGAAGGCATCGAGATGCCTTATCCCACGCAAGTGCATATCACTCGCGTGGCCTTCGAGACCCCGCCACCCAGAAGAGATGAGGGGAACGAGTAGCCAATTTTGTCATGATCTATAGGGGAAGC
>DMLA01000248.1:0-12993 GCA_003453555.1 Chloroflexota bacterium
GGAATTTGGATCGCCCTTTCCGCGGATAGTAGTCGATGGGGATATATTTCACGCCATACCCATCTTTCAAGAAGGCCAGGGTTATGGTGCCTACCCAGGAATGGGAATTAGGCAGTAGCCCAAGGTAGCGAAGAGCGATCTCCCGCCTAAAGGCTCGAAACCCGGAATTCAGATCTGGGATTCTGGAATCGGTCAGGTAACTGGCCAAGGTACAGATAAAGGATTTCATGGGAACGCGAAGCCATCTCCATCTACCTGTCTCTCGGCTCCTGGCGCCAATGACCATCGCATATTCATCCATGAAAGAGAGGAGCCTAGGGATATCTTGATTAGGATAGCTCCCGTCTCCATCGGTCATGACCACGATGTCGCCCTGGGCGCGCTTGAGGCCCGTTGTGCGTGCCGCGCCTGGCCCGCGATTATGGTCATGGCGCAGCAGTATCACCCCTTCATTTTCGGCCACGATCTCAGCCGTCCTGTCTGTTGAGCCATCATCCACCACAATGACCTCAAAATCGTATGGACTGGCCTTCATCGTCTGCAAGACAACATCTAAATCATCACCAATGGCCTCTTCCTCGTCATAGGCAGGAATAATGATGCTGATTTTGTTCATGATAACGCTCTTCCCCTTTCGCTACTTATGATTGCAGCAAAAGCCCGAGCCCCCGCCGTTTGCCTTGTGTGACATCAACTATATAGAGAGTAAGGACGGCTCCAAAGAGGGAATGGGAGAGAAGGATCATGCGCAGAGAGCCGTAGTCACCACTGAGCCAATGGAGCCGAGAAAGGTCGAAAAGCCCCCCTATGGCCTCATACCAGGAAGCGGCGGCCACTAGGACTACAAGAAAACTGAGACCCCAAACAAGTATCGGCCTCCACCCATAGTGCCAATCGAAGATGACCAAGAGGCAAATGGTCCAAAAGGCCAGCGTAACTGGAGTCACATACGTCAACCAAAAGGTGCCAGCCACAACAGAAAGGGAGATCATCTCTATAATATCTACTTTCTTGACAGCAAACAGAATGTATATAGTGAGCAGGGAAAGAGCGGTGAGTATGGGGTATAGCCAGCGGTTGTAAAGGTGGAGGGCGCTGAAGAAGTTGATCAGGCCAGTGTGCATCGGAGCCGCTAGACGATTGACCACCCGCCACCGGTAAATCAGGAGCCAACTAGGAGCCCATAGAAGGTGAGAGGTTAGGAAAATCGCTGCAAATAAGGTCAAGAAGACAAGCACCTTCTTCCTCGTGCGCCCCAATGCGATGGCCAACGCCGGGAGGAAAAGCAAGCCGATCAATTTTAGACTAGCAAGTATGCCCGCGGCTGCGATGGCTCCAAACTTCGCCTTGTCGGCTATAGGAGGGTTAGTGTAAGCCACTTTTACTGCGAGGATGGTCATAAGAAGGAAGAGAAGGAGAAGGCTCTCGTCCTCCGGGACGAGGGTGAAGTTGAAGAGTGTAAGTGGTCCAAGGGCATAGAAGGTCTGTAACCCCCTTCCAAGGCGCTGGCGTCCAAAGATAAACCCTAGGAGAAGGACGTTTAACGTATCACTTAACGCCAGGAATATCTGTATCGATTGCGGGGCATCAAAAATAGAGAGAACCGCTGCGAATAGAAGGATTGCAAGAGGCAATTCGCCCATAGACAGTTGAGCATCACTCGCCTTCCAAGCCAAGTAGGGATCGTGGCCCATTTTGGCCTGGGAGCCTGCCCAGTAGAAGATCCCTAGATCGCTGGCATTAAACCAGGGGCTGAGGAATATTATGAAGAGGCGAAGCGCCAGGCCAGCCGCCGCTACGGCCAGTGAAAAACGATCCAGCGCTAGAAACCTTGACCTTCCGCCCATCTCAACCTATAGAGATAAAAGGGGATATCAAAGTGCCAGATATAGGCAAAATGTGTAGGCGATTGCCCAATGATGGAAGAAACCCACTCTTCCTGAAACGCTAAGTCGAGTGAATATGACTCCGCAATCGGGGAGGATGGAGCACCACTCTGGGATACGAAATATACTCGCCGCCCTTGCGATTCCCAGACGGCCATGGCCCTAGAGAGAGCCTCCTCGTCTATCTCCTCCTTGCTCAAAAGGAGGGCGGTTTTCCCATATAGTGACCAGAGAGGAGTGGCAAACCAACCCACCTGGGAATGTTCGCTGGTTGGTTCAAATAATACCACATCACTCTTCTCAAAGAAAGAGTCCAACCTCTGAAGCAGATCTATGGCTCCCTCCGCCTCTGTATATCGTAGATAGGGCAGATCTGAGACTATAAGGGAGACAAACAAGGCTGTTAGGGCTACTGCCTGAGTGGCCTTAAGTAATCTCGTAGGTCTCCTCCACTGGAGAAGGCCATACCCAGCCAAGAGCAGGAGGGCGGGGATCACAATGCTCATATGCCTTCTGAGGGCCACAGGGTAGACAGGAGCCACCATCTGCCTGGAAAGAAAGATGAGAGCAAAGGGCGAGGCGAAGAGCAAGAGGAGAGAGTTCTTGGCGGAGAGGTCGAGGTTCAAGAGTTTCACCAAGCCAAAGATGCTCAACCAAATCGCTAGGGGCGTGAGATACCTCCCCAGCCTAACCAAGGCCTCATGATCATAGCCGGCTCCAGGATGCATGGGACGGATGAAATAGGCCCAGCCAGCAACGACAAAGACGAGGATAGAGGCAACAGCTACGCCCCATGGTCTTGCCTTCTGTAACCAGGGAGAGCCGCGTCTCCAGATTCGAACGAGATAGAAGAGGGCAAACAAAGGGGCAATGATCAGCAATGACCCAAGCAGCAAATAGGTGAAATCCAACCGGGACAATAGGCGTAGGATTTCAAAGGTTGCGCCGATATAGGGCCGACCGAGGGTGAGCAGGTAAGCCAGGGCGTGAACGGCCACAGCACCAAAGGGCAAGAGAAGCCAAGCCAACCTTTGCCAATACCTCCGGATGAGCCAATAGATGGTCAGAATGAGGAGAGGAACGAGCAAGATTAGGCTATCGAGCCTGGCGAGCAAGGTCTCGCCCAAGCAAAGACCGGCCAACAGGAGGCAGGGCTGCCGTTGAGTGTCAAGGAAAAGTGCCAGGGTATAGAGTCCTGATAGCAGTAGAAACTGAGTCAGCACCTCGGAATAGGAGGCTCTGGAGAAATAGATTTGAGGGAAGGAGAGGGCGAGAAGACAAGCTGAGGCTAAGGCGACCTTCTGGCTGAAAAGCCTCCGTCCCAATAGGTAAAAAGCCCAGATGGAGAGAGCCCCGAAGAAGGGGGTGGCGAAGAGAGCTCCCCGAGGGCCAAAGAGCGAGTAGAAGATCGCCATCCAGACGGTGAAGAGGGGCAAACGCGAACTGACGACTTGACCAGAGGCCGCATCCATCAAGTAATATGCTCCGAATAGCAACCCTTGGTAACTCTTGATCTCCATAAATGATAATTGCTCGCTTGAAGGGACATAGAACTGCCTTCGAGAGTCGGGGTCGAGCCCATCCAAGGGAGAGTAATGATAAACCAGTGTCCCTTCCCTACTTAAAAGGGCAGCGTTATTGGCATAGATAGCGGAATCCCCCACCAGGGGGTAATGCTCACTGGGACGGAAGTAAAGGAGAAAGGATAAGAGTAGAAGAAGCCCCGTTGCTGCCTCTGTGATGCCAACCTGCGCCCCGCGGATGCAGAACCAGAGTTGTCGCCCCTTGAGCGCGAGGAGGGCACAGCATATGACCAAACCTATCAGCAAGAAGGGGACGAAATTGAGGAGCGCAAAGAGGCCAAGTTGGGCTAAAAGGACCCCAATCCAGCCAAGGGTTAAGATCGCGGCCAGAATGGCCAGGAATAGCCACTCGCTTAACGAAAACCGTCCCTCAGTCACGGGACTCACTCCTGGGCTCATAACGGCCGATGACGAGTCGGCCATACTGATCTATAGACAGGCTATCCGAGGAAGGTGAGAGCGAGGCCGTTACCTACCACGGGGACAGCCTGCCAGCACGCCGTTGATACTGGGTACGATCCCGGTCCGCCGCGCACCCCGCTCATGGCTTCCATGATAGCCCTCCTTCCAATAGAGCAAAAAGCGATAGGAGAGCCGCTAGTCAAGAGGAAGGCGCATCGCTTCCCTGTCTGCCTCTGGGTTGGAATACCTTTTAGCAAGAGCGAGATCCAAAACTATCTCTTGCCCTTTCGAATCCACGAGCACCAGTGGATCCAATAGGATCACCTCTCCCTCGCGAAAAGTAAAGGCAATAAGGCTGCTCACGGGAACCTCGCTGCCTTGTACCACAAGCGATTCGATCTGGCCGCTCGGCGACCTGACCAAATCGGTGAAGTGCAAGCGATCCCAGCGGTGGGAGGCCACGGCGTTGATGTTCTGTTGGCGATACTCCATGCTCAGGGCTCCAGATGTTGACCAAGGGGTCTCGAACACGCCCATCAAGTAGCGGTCAAGCATGGTCGATCTTCCTAGGTAGGCACTGGCACATTTTTCATCGAGGGTTACGGGCATCACCCAGACGGGCTCCGCATCAGGAAGTTCAGGGATGGCCTGGCGAAAGGCCCGAATCTGGTCCTGATCCCATTGCCACCGGAGATCGTACAAACGAACTAGCCCCGCCATGGTGAAGGCATTCGCCAGAAGGACCATCCCCAGGACTAACAGCACAAGTCGCCTGGCATGGGAAAACCACCTACTCAGGGCATCGGTGATGAGACCCAAAAGCCCAGCAATGGCCAGAGACAGGCCGGCCCAGGCGGGATAGAGAGTACGAATCTCTACGATTTGCCTTCTCACCACCAAAATGGGACACATCACAAGAGCAGCCCACAACGCTCCGGTGATCAATAAAGACCCACATGCAGCCGCATCAGGTGCGCCGCCAGTTCTCTCCTCCTTTTGACTGAGAAGAACGGCGGCCAAGAGACCAACCAAGAAGCCTAGGACCAACAACCATCCCCAATAGGTCCCCATCCATTCTTGGATGCCCAATCTCATGGCCTCGAGTAAGGGGCCAGTAAACCCCCACTCGCCCATTAACCATACAAGCCGCTTCAGCACGGCGGGAACGCGTTGTGTGAACAAGAAAAGCAAGTTAAATTCTACCCCGCCTCGCCTAGAGACCTGATACGAATGTCTCAGCACGAAATAGTACCAGGCGCTAAAGAGAGCAAACGTGGATGCGCAAATGAGGAACGCTCTACGCAGGGGTTTCCGCTTCCATCCGCTGAGGAAGCCGACGATGAGGGGCAGAACTAACACGAGAAATGTAACGATCTCTTTGATCAAGGGCGTGATCGCCCACAGGCCAATTCCAAGGACGGCAAAAAGGGCTCTCTTGAGCGTTGAGGTATCCCTCAAGCAGGCGTTCAGCGAAGCATGAAGGCCCACCATGAACACCAGCAGGCTAGGAGGATATACGGCACTCGAACAAAACCGCACAACCGCTTCGTTGGCCAATACGGGAATCAGGAACAGCCACAGAACGGCAACTAACACAAGCCGGTTGGGAACCAGTCTCCAGGCCAGAAGGCCCAGGAGAGCCACATTCGCCACATGCACAAGCAGGATAGCAAGACGAACAGGAAACTCATACCGTGGTAAGGCGTGGGCCAGATTGGGCACCAGAATGCCTTCAATCGGACGAAAGTTGGCCTGTGAAGGCACAAGAGTCGGTCTCCATCCCCCGGTGGCGTAGTCAAAAGCATGAGCGCGATGAGAATAGTCGTCAACATTTAAGCCACGTTTGCCACCGTTCAAGAAGAAGCCAAGTATGATGGCTAACAAGCAGACGATTATGACTGCAACCGAGCTTTTTTTCTCTTTCCCCAAATTCGCCTCGCCCCTAGATCTACCCGCGTTACACTTGCGCTTGAAACATGGGGGTGCTCAACGATCTTTCAACTCATCCGTAGGCCTTGCTGGACTGTACCTGAAGTGCCCCCTAAAACTGGACACGATTTGAGTCGTTCTTGGTGAACATCGAGGGTCTGAACCTGCGCGCACCGCCACTGGTTTTCAAACTCGCCTGGGGTGAGGTAGCCAAGCGAGGAGTGGATACGCTTGTCCATGTAGACCTCATCGAGAAACCGCCCCATCTGTCGCAGGGCATCAGTGTAGTCCTCGTAGTCCGACAAGTCAACCTCCTTCTTGATGGTTCGCATAAGGCGCTCGGCGTAGCCATTCTGCCAGGCTTCCCCGACATCTTCACGAAGGCTGAAATGATCAGGAGTTATGATCTAGTCGCGTTCATCTAGAAGTCCACTTTTGCTAGGCCTCCTTCAGTGCCACTTGAAGCCACTGCCAGGTTCTGGCAACCCCTTCCCGCAGCCCAACGGTAGGTTCCCAGCCTGTCTTCTTTTGGATCAGTGAGATGTCTAAGACATTAGATGGCACATCAACGAAGCGAGAGGGGAGGTAACGTGTGGTCGGTTCGATCCCTGTGCACTGAGAAATGATTTCCATTAAGTCGTTGATCGAGATACCCTGCCCGCTTCCTACATTGAATACCTTTTCCTTGGAAGTTATCTCCAAGACTTGCATCGTTGCTGAAACGAGGTCCCCGACATAGAAGAAATCTCGAACCACATTACCGTCTCCCCATATCTCGATCGGCCTTCCTTCAAGTATGCGCCACAGAAAGACAGCGATAGCACCTTGCCCCTTTCTGGGGTCCTGTCTCTCGCCGTATGGGTTGCCGTACCGCATGATCCGGACATCAAAACCGTATAGTTGGGAGAAGAGCAAGAGGTATTTCTCTATCGCCAGTTTAGTAATGCCATAGGAACAGATGGGATTCGTGGGATGAGTCTCTGGGATGGGGATCTGTTTGGGGATGCCGTAGACGGTTCCTCCAGAGGAAGAAAACACTATCTTCTCCACCTCGTGCCGGGATGCTTCCTCTAAGAAGCGGATCGTCCCCACGAGGTTAGACTCCACATCGTATATCGGCTGCCGATTTGAATTCTCGGGCAGAGTGGTTCCGGCATAATGGAACACCATCTTTACACCAGGCAACGCCTTCTTGATGAGATCCACATCGCCAAGATCTCCCCAGAAGCACTCAATCTCCTGGTCGATAGAGGGATCGCCAGTTATGGGACCAGGATCAAGAGCCAAAACGCGCACCGTGTGCCCTGCCCTCACCAGTGCATGAGCGATATGGGACCCAAGGAAGCCAGTCCCTCCCAATACAAGAGAGATGCTCTTCATTCAGTGCCTCCTAGCAAACTCTGATAGAGGGTTTCCAATTCCTGGGCATGATAAGCAATGGCTTTAGGTTCCGGCAACCTTTTCGCCATCTCGTCCACAACCCCTCGGTTATTTAGGAGAGAGAGCATCTTGGAACGCAGATCGGCCCGGTCGCCTAACTCAAAAAGGAATCCGCTCACTCCATCGTCTACCTTTTCTATCAACGATCCTACCCGGGAGGCGAGGATAGGGATACGAGTTGCATAGGCTGCCTGGATGACGAGCGGTGAGCCCTCAAACCAAAGGGAAGGAACCACCAAGAGATCGATCAGGGAGAGGATTTCTCCCATCTTTTGGTTGTCGATCCTTCCCCAGAACCTAACTCCCTTGCTACTCAGTTGCTCAAGTTTCGAGGAATAGTCGGGGAAGATAGTCGGATCTCCAAAGACATTCAATTCTGCCCTTTCCCCCAATCCGGCGAAAGCCTCAAGCAGGATGTGAACGCCCTTCTGCCAACACAAAGAACCGATGTAGCCGAAACGGAGGTGAGGCGCGTCTCTTTTCCGATAACCCCTAAGAAGCCTTTCCAAATCCAAACCGTACTCTGTCAAGAAGATCTTCCCTTCGGGAAACCCCCGGCTCATATACCTGCTTTTCAGGAACCGAGAAGAAACGATCAATCCGTCGGCCATCTCCAAAGCCTTCCTTAGAAGCTGATCACGGTAGACGAAAAGGAGCCCCAGGAAAGGTGCAATCCACTTCAACCCCCACATTCCTATCCGAGCGGATGCACAGCCTACACAATCCCAGGAATGGTGAGACCGACAAAGGGTGGCATCGGGACGCAGGAACTGAGCGTTGCCACAGATATACCAGTAGTCGTGCAGGCTAACTACCACTGGTATCCTTCGAGCCTTGGCCATTTCCACCATCCTACTTGACAGGTTCATCAGATGTTGAAAATGGACAACATCGGGTTGAAAAAGGTCCAGCGTGTGGGCGAAGGAGTCTTCCACGCTTCGATTGCTAAAATTGGCTAAGAATACCCCCCATGGACTTTTAGGCTGTGGGGTATAGATTCGTTTGACCGGCACTCCCAGATATTGGCTCTGCACCTCTTGAAAGGAGGGTCTATACCCTTCCCAGGCATAGATCAGGAGTGCGTGGGATTTGGCCAACGCGCGCGCCAAATCGTTGGTATAGACTTCAACCCCACCTTGGTGATGGGGCAAGAACTTGTGCACAACTTGTAGGATTCTCAGACGGTCACCTCCGAACTCCCTCCATTCTTCTAAGTCTCGGGCTAACTGGCATCAGGGCCTGAATATGGGGAGCAAAGTCACGGTGACTATTCCTGGACTGTGCCGATTCTGTGGTATAGTTGATCGATTTGACCCACGTAATTGTCAAAATCGTATGACTCACGGGCTACTTGGGCCGCTCTGGCCCCGAGGCGCTGGCGAAGATCTGCATCCTCTGTCAATCGCAATATCGCCGCCGCCAAGGCATGGACATCCCCCGGGGGAACGAGGAGCCCTGTATCGCCATCGCGGATGGCCTCAGCGGTCCCTCCGCTTGAGGTGGCTACTATGGCCATTCCGGAACACATGGCTTCAAGAACTGCCAGGGCAAAGGGCTCAAACCAAATAGAAGGGAAAATAAATATGTCATGGCTTTGATAGATCGCTGGGAGATCATGGCGCGGAACAGTACCACAAAATGCTACATTCGCTCCAAGGCCTTCATGGTCTATAAGTTGACCTAGATAGCGCTTAAAATGGGCAACACCATCACCATATATGTCAAGATGGAAAGGGACTCTATGCTCTCTTGCAAGAAGACCCAAAGCCTGCAGCAGAATTTGGGGTCCCTTTCCCTCCCATAGTTGCCCCACATATAGAAGTCGGATGGGGTCAGACCGATCCGCCTGTCGCTGGAAGGGGAATTGGGAGACGGGTATCCCGTGAGGCAAACGCACGAAAATCTCGGCTGGAAAGCCATGAGCCAAGTACTCGTCCCGCAAGGCCAGGCTGGGAACAACCAACACTGGCGGGAGACTGGTGCGATAGAGGATAGGCTGAAGGAGGTTCTCGACCAAAGTGAGAGTCTGAGAGATAGCCCATCCCGGGGGGTCAAAAAGCGAACGGATCTTTTTTGTATAGTAGAGCAACCACCGATCACAAAGATGCACTACACAGGGCACCCCCTTGCCGCGAATGGCGGTTAAAGGGGAGATCGAGAGGAGGTATAGGCTCCATACGGAGACTAAGTCTGGCTTCAGGCTCTCCAAAAGCCTCCAGGTTTCCAGATAGTTATGAAGGTTAAAAAGATGGCGAGAAAAGGTATGGAGGATGCTCTTTTCACCGCCCAAGACGGTTTCCTCCTTGCGATCCAAATCCAGGCCGAAAACGCCTCTGACCTCGTCCCGCTCCTCAAACGCCTTTCCCTGACCGGTTGCTACCCATATTTTGTGCCCCCTCATGCGCAGGGCTTGAGCCACATCGCAAGCCAACATCTCGTAGCCCCCGACTACATAAGGCGGATAGAGATTGGACAAGAAGAGGATCTTCATGGAACTCATCCCGCAGTGACCGCTTCAATACAAAACTCTTCCACCTGAGCCGCTATGGTGGACCAAGAATAGCGCTCCTCGACAAGCCTCCGTCCATTCTCCACCAAGCGCTTTCGCAAACCGGGCTCATCGAGGAGGCGCAAGGTCTGTTGAGCGAACTCCTCAGGCCCTTCAGCGATAAGGAGATGCTCTTCGTGGCGCACCTCCAACCCCTCACAGCCGATAGGGGTGGATATCACCGGTCTTCCGATGGCCATCGCTTCGGCGATCTTCAACCGCGTTCCACCGCCGATGCGGAGAGGTACAATCACTGCAGTACATCCTCGATAATAAGGCTGGACATCAGATACAGAGCCGGTCACCTTGATACGTGGGTCACGGTCGAAGAGTTGGATGCTCAGCGGCGGATCGTGGCCCACGATCCATATCTCCACTTCATCCCGGTCAGCAATTATGCGGGGATATACCTCCCTTAGGAAGTAGAGCACGCCGTCGATGTTAGGCTGGTAGGACATAGTTCCCACGAAAAGAAGAACGGGAACCTCTCGTTCTTTTCCCTCGTCAAAGGCAAATAGCCTAGTGTCTACACCGTTGGGTGCCACCAAGAGATCTACGCCTGGAGCGATCTTCATAACCAATTCTTTCTCCCTCGGCGAGCACACTATCCCCTTTCTGAACTCTAACCATACTCTCTTCTCGTATCGATAGGTCTTGTGATATTCGATAAGGCTCAATAATTTCTGACCTGTTGACGCCGAGTTCTTAGCAAGTTGGCCATAGAAGGAATAATCGATCTTGGTGCGCGAGAGAATCTTCGGCACATCTGCTATGCCCCAAGCGTAAGGGGCCAGAAACATCTCATCCACGTAGAGCAAGTCATACGCCCCCCGCCTCAACATCTCCTGCACCTGGGTCACCGTGCTGGTAGGCGCAAAGTAGTTGACGCCCAGAGGAGTGGGAAGAAAAGTCTGAGAGATCTTAGCCGGAAGGTTCCACTTCTTCCGATGTCGGAATATATATACCTTTGCCCCAAGGCTCTCCACCTGCTGAACGCCCTCATCGATTTCCGTATAAGAAGGGGTGACCAGATCCACTTCATGATGAGAGGCCAAACCCCGCAATAGGTAGTAGTCACGGATCTTTATCCCATTGTCTGGGGGGTAGGGAAGAAAAGGAGAGATAAAGGCTATCCTCATGGTTTCCTCCCCACCACGTATATTTCTCGGGGAGCATACAGCGACCGCTGCGCGGTCTCCAACCCCTGAAGGGCACGTTCCAGGTACCAAAACTCCTCAAACAAAAAGGTACGCACGACGAACCCGGCGATCCATCGTCTGATGGTGGCCTTAATCCCCGGACGGGCAGCCGGAAGGTGAAAGATGAGTCCCCGCTTCCCATCTGGCGAAGGGGGCTTTTCAAGAGCAGCGATAGGCACCTCGGTAGCCTCGTTCACGCCCGAAGCGACCATTTCAAAGCCCACATAAGAGAGCATGAACTCTAAAAGGGAGCGCTGGTAGAGCCTTTGGTGGGTTCCGTCTCTCCAGAACTCATGGAGATGAACAACAATGCTCTCTGGATTGGGAGTTGTCACCACCAGTCTTCCCCCGGACTTCAGTGCCTTGTACGTCTTCTCCAGGAGATCTAGCGTCTTCGAGGGGGTGAGGTGTTCCACAAAGTTCCCGGCAAAGATAGCGTCATAGGCCTCTCGCTCTTTGGCTAAGTAGGCCAAAGCGTCGCCCTTCTCCACGTGGAGGCCCTTTTTGAGGCAAGTCTCCACCATCCCTTGTTCGGCATCGATACCTGAGGCCTGGCAACCCTTATCCCTGAGGAGTTCCAAGAATTCCCCCCGGCCACAGCCCACATCGAGAACCCGCGCCCCTGAGTCAAAGAACTGCAGGTAGAATCTTAGATAACGAACATTCTCCCCACTATCGATGTACCCCTTCTCCTCCAGGAACCTATAAAACCTCTCCTCTAGATTATCCATCTCCCCCGCCTGTCGTCTTCCTGGCTACTAAGATGTAACCTAACGTCCAGTCCTCCCAGGAGTATCGACTATCTAACCTTGCAAAGAAGCGATTTAGGAGGGCGACAAGTTTCGCGGTGAGAAAACCGGGATCGCCCCGGCGAAAAAGGTAACAGGCTAACGATTGACCCATCAGGGCGAAGACCCCTCTTCGCGGTTTGACATATTCAATATGGAACCCACAACTCTCTGCCAGGTATTGAAGACCATACCTTGTAAAACGATAGTAGTCACGCGGCTCCTCGTGCAAGCCCCAAGTCTGAGGTGCGGTCATTATCAAGACCCCCCCTGGCTTCAAGACTCGATGTGTCTCCAATAGAGCCTCTCTAGGCTGAACGAGGTGCTCCAAGACCTGGGTGGAGAGTGCTGTGTCAAAAGAGAATGCCTTGAAAGGCAACTGCTGCGCATCGGCATAGATATCTGCCTTAGGTGGTTGGTCTACACTAGAGTGAGGGAGATCAACGCCTATGTAGTTTGACACCCTTGAGGCGAATATCGCTAGATAGGGTTTGCTTCCACAGCCGATATCGACCAAGTAACCCTGCGCGAAGCCTCTCGCTGCGACCAGAGCATCGATAATAGATTGAACCTCGATCTTGTGTGGGTGTTCCCATGGTATCTGGAAAACACTTCTCGATCCCATCATGCTAGACTACAACCTACTCCTCTAGACTTCTATGCTCCCATTTTGCAGGGATAACTGCCACCCCGTGAATAAACAGATCAGAATAGACGAAGAACCCATAGGCCTTCTCGTGGCAATCCACTGCGTTCCTCCAAAGGGGCTCGTCAGGCTCCTTGAAAACCCCTACGGAAAGCAGATACTCCCCTCTTCCCAGGGGGAGGCTTGGATAATATAACTCTACCACTCCTTTCCCCCTGACTAAGGCGATGCCAAACTCATCGGCATAGGTATTGTGGGCATTGATGTAATACCCATCTGGGGTGTGTATGGCTACGCTAAAGACTGGCCGAGGGAGATCACGTTTGGCCTCATAATATATCCTGACGGAGACCGCCTCCCCGGCAACGAAATCCCACCGGGAGGCGCCATCTTCTCCCACCATCTCCACTTTGGTGATAACTACTTCGCCGCTCATGGCTCCCATTGGTCCCGAACGGATTGCCCCCGCCGACTCGATAAGAGAGACTTCCTTTGCCTCCCGGGTTGCTCTCTTCACCGCCTCAGCCCGATCTATCTGAGCAACTCCTTCTACAC
Organism: Chloroflexota bacterium; assembly: GCA_003453555.1. Taxonomy (GTDB): domain Bacteria; phylum Chloroflexota; class Anaerolineae; order UBA7937; family UBA7937; genus UBA7937. Next base: position 12,977 of record DMLA01000248.1, read on the forward strand.
CTTGGACCTCACTTTTT
>DMLA01000248.1:13383-15270 GCA_003453555.1 Chloroflexota bacterium
CCCTTGCTCAGCCAGAGAGCCCGATCGCATAGCCTTCTCACCAATCCCAGAGCGTGGGAGACAAAGAGGATAGTGGTGCCTTTTTTCCGCAACTGCTCTATTCTCTCGAGGCATTGCTTCTGAAAGGCCGCGTCACCTACGGCCAGAACCTCATCCACGGCCAGGATGCCTCCGGGGTCGATGCTGGTACTTACCGCAAACCCGAGTCGGATATACATTCCCGAGGAATAATGCCGGACTGGAATATCTAGAAACTTCTCCAGCCCCGAGAAATCCACAATATCCTGAAATCTGGCGTCCATCTGGCGTTTGGAGAGGCCCAGGATGGAACCATAGAAGTAGATGTTCTCCCGGCCAGTGAGATCCGGGTGGAAGCCAGCTCCCAATTCCAAAAGGGCAGAGACTTTACCGCCCACCTCAACTCGGCCCAGGGTGGGATCCAGTATCCCGGCAACGATCTTGAGGATAGTACTCTTGCCCGCGCCATTCTCCCCAATGATGCCTAACATCTCCCCTGGTTCCACCGAGAAAGTGATGTTCTTAAGAGCCCAGAACTCCTCTCGGGAGAACCGCTCTCCGGAGAAAAACCGTAGGAAGAGTTCTTGGAAGGAGCCAGGGCGATCGTGTTGCAGGATGAAGCGTTTAGAGACGCCCTCAAACTCTATCGCCGGAGCCATCACATCTCCTCGGGAAAAGTGCGACTGTAGCGGGAGAAGAAGAGGTAACCAACCACCAAGAGGGCCAAGGCCGTAACTGCTGTTCGAGAGAGGAAATCGAAGGCTGGGGGGGCTCCGTGGTAGAGAATAACTCGATAGGAGGCGATGATGGACGCCATGGGATTAAGGATGTAAACTAACCTTCTCACATCCAAGACCATCCCCCAAAGTAAGCGGCTCTGAGGCAACACCTCCATGGGATAAAAGACAGGGGTTAAGAAGAACCAGACCAGCAGCACCACCTCCATGATCATGGGGGTATCGCGATATAGGACGTTTAGAGTTGAGAGTACCATAGCCAGCCCAATAGTGAAGATTACCTGCACCACTATCATCACCGGAAGAAGCAAGGCCCAGGGAGTGATGGCAACCTTCATGACTATCATTAGTAGGAAGAGCACTGGCAAGGCTAAGAGGAAATGGATAAGGTTAGAAAAGACCGCAGAGAGGGGCAATACCTCTCGAGGGAAGTAAACTTTTTTGATGAGAAAGGCGTTGCCAACGACACTGTACATGGAGCTGAGGACTGAGTTAGAGAAGAAATTCCAAGGAAGGAGAGCGCAAAGGAGAAAGAAGGGATATTTTTCCACGCTTGCATATGGCAGCATGACTGTGAAGACGACGGTGAAGATAGCCATCATACCCAAGGGGTTAAGGAGAGTCCAAGCAAAGCCTAAGATGGAATGCTTATACCGAACCTTCAGATCCCGGACAACAAAGTTCCACACTAACTCCCGATATTGAAGGAGTTCTATGAACTTGGTCAATATGCTCCTCCGCCTCGAGCTATGAGGACCTTTGCATAGGATACCATAATCGCAAATCAATCACAACTATCCCACTTATGGCGTCAACATTCTCCATTTCGGAAGACGGGGCTCTACTTAATGGAACCTTCGGCTATTCAAGACTGCCATAAGGCCTTCTCGAGGAGACTACCTACGTTGGATAGATCGAGATCGCTAGATCGGCAAGGCTAAGAGCGACCGCTTCGAGAAATGCTCCGACTGTATAGATGCAAAAGCGTGCTCCGGGTTGCGAAAGACCGGAGTCCAGGGCCTCGGGATTTTGCCCTGAAGCCATCCACCGCTATTGAGATGTCGATAGTCCCCTCTTCATGAAAACCTCCCGCTGGATACCCCCCAGCAAGCTGGGGGGAGGAATGGCGAGC
>DMLA01000248.1:15565-15903 GCA_003453555.1 Chloroflexota bacterium
CCCAGCAAGCTGGGGGGAGGAAGCGGGCTCGCCGAAGGCGAGAACGCGGTTGCACTTTCAGGCAAAGTACTGTAGAAGTAAGACATGTGCGCACCAAGAAGAAGCAGCCATGCCGTCTATGACATCAAGTACCATTTCGTCTGGATTCCCAAGTATCGCAAGCAAATACTCGTGGGAGAGGTGGCCGAGTATACCAAGGAGGTATTTCGGCGGATTGGCGAGGAATATGGCTTTGTCATCGACAGGCTGGATGTGGAGGAAGACCATGTGCACATATTCCTCGAAGCATTGCCAAAGTACTCTCCGGCGCGGGTGACACAGATCCTGAAGAGCATCTC
>DMLA01000127.1:0-2252 GCA_003453555.1 Chloroflexota bacterium
CGGCGTCATACCCAAGGCCGCTGCAAATTTCTGCATCGCAGTGGCTTTCTCTTCTCCACTAGCATCATCTGGGTTCCCTCGGCACAAAGAGGCAAATGACCGATCCCTTCTCCCTCTAACTATACAAAGCCTCCCCAAGATGGTAGAATGCATATGAGACGATGAGGGAGGCTTCAATGATATTGCTTGCGCTCCTCCTGGCTCTTACATTCATCAGTTGGATCTATTGGATATTCGCCTGTTGGTGTGTGCGTGTCTTTTTCCGCAATCCGCAAGCCGTGGACCCCGATTTCTACCCCCCGGTCTCCATCCTCAAGCCGGTCAAAGGGCTCGACCCCCAAGCCTACGAGAATTTCCTCACTTTTGTCCGCCAGAACTACCCTGAGTTCGAGATCCTCTTTGGGGTGCTAGACGCCGATGACCCCGCCGTCCCGGTCATAGAGCGCTTTCAGCGGGAGTTCTCAGAGCCAAATATCCGTTTGATTATCGCGGACCCCTTGGGCACGAACCCCAAGGTGAGCATCCTGCACCACCTCGTGAAACAAGCGCGCTATGAGGTGTTGGCCATCAGCGATAGCGACATGAGAGTGACACCCGATTACCTAAGCCGAGTGGTAGCGCCCCTGGCGAACCCCAAGACGGGGCTGGTGACCTGCCTCTACAAAGGCGGAGAGGCGTTGAATCTGACCGCTCGCCTGGAAGCCCTTTATATTGGAGGCGCTTTCTTGCCCTCGATACTCGTGGGGCGCAGATATTTGGCGGGGCGCTTCGCCTTAGGAGCCACCCTGGTCCTGCGGCGGAGTGACTTGATCGCTGTGGGCGGGTTCGGAGCCATCGCTGACTACCTGGCAGACGACTATGAACTGGGAGCGCGGATTGGCGCCCAAGGACGGCGGGTGCATCTCTCGGATTGTATAGCGACCACCATTCTCGGTGCGGAGAGCCTGCGCGAATTCTGGGACCGCCAACTACGCTGGGCCAAATGCATCCGTGTTAGCCGATGGCAGGAATACCCAGGGCTTCTCATCACCTTCAGCACACCGTTGGCTATGGCCACGGCCACCGCTTCTAGGTTCGCACCCTGGGGGTTGGCGACGGTCGTTACCTCCATCACCCTCCGTTGGGGGGTCGCTTGGCTGGTATCGGGGCATACAGATGATAGGGTGCTCCGTCGATCGCTACTCTGGCTGCCGTTAAGCGACTTACTCATCTTCTTCATTTGGTGCGCTGGGGGCGTGGGCCGACGAGTGGTCTGGCGAGGCCAGAGGTTTGAGTTGGCATCGGGGGGCCGACTCCGCATAGCGGAGCCGATCCCCCTCGAAGAAGTAACCGGAGGCCGAGAAGGGTTTGAGCGCACAATGCGGTAGGCGCAGGGGGAGGTAAGTGGTGCTCAAGACCTGCTTGTGGGCTCTAGCGGCTCTGATAGTACTCTTTTTGGTTTTGCAGATAGTGGTGCGCCTCGTTCGCAAGATATATCCCTTTCCCATCCCCGCAGCGATGATCCGGTTGATAGACAACCCCCTGCGTCGTCGCTTTTTCAGCGCCGCGAAGACCCTCGATCTAGTCGGCATCCGCCCCGGCATGCAGGTACTAGAACTGGGGGCCGGCTTCGGCTTTTTCACCCTTGAAGCTGCGCCACGTGTAGGCCCGATGGGTAAACTCTACTCCGTGGATATCGAACCGCAGGCCATAGCCATCCTGAAACAGAAAATCCAGAACCTCACCAACGTGGAAGCCCGCGTAGGCGACGCCTATGAGTTAGAGTTCCCTGACGAGAGCCTTGACCTGGCCTTTCTAGTCGCCGTTCTAGGAGAGATCCCGGACCCGGTAAGAGCCCTGCGGGAGATCCACCGCGTCCTCAAGGCCGACGGCGTGCTATCCATCACGGAGATGCTCCCCGACCCAGATTATCCCCTCCGCAGGACGGTTGTCCGCTGGTGCCGAGAGGCGGGCTTCGAACTGGCGGAGAAGGGCGGTAACTTCTTCTACTACACTTTGAACTTCCGCAAGGCCAGGTGAGGTTTCCCACGGCATCCTGTAAGGAGAGGAGAAGGTAGGTTGTTACGCTCCTAACCATCCTTGGCGGCGTTAGCCGATATCGCAGAGCACTGGATGAATCGTAGAACCTGCCTAGCCAAACAAGAAGGCAAGACAGACCATACCAAATGGATGGTTCGTCTTGCCCTTCCTTGGGTGTGCCTTGATTATACCAGGCGCCGATGTACAATCAAGGGTGACATTTCTATTGACCA
>DMLA01000127.1:2584-5578 GCA_003453555.1 Chloroflexota bacterium
TTAGGGTGACAGAATCACTGAACAACAACAGAGGTCGGGGTAGGTGAGCCAAGACATCGTGATCAGTTATGAACCGTTCCAGAGCGAGATGTACTCCAGTAGAAGTGGGGACTGGCTGCATGTTCTCTTGCGGATCTATTATCGGGTTACGATGTGGATGTTTGAGCAGAAATGGCCTTACAAGGAGCTGATCCCGAACATCATATTGAGTTTGACAGACATCGGTCCTTGTGAACTGCTTGGAAACACAGTGCAGCTCTTCAAACACCGCGCCAATTTTTCCCTCTTCACGCAATCGGCGTTATATGCTACAATGAGCGAGGTGGCACCTGCGTCACTCCCCAAGTGCGAGCGGATGCCGCCGGGGCTGGGTGATCTGATCATCCCTCACTGGAAGGGGCTCTGTAGTCTGGAGCTCGACGCACCCAAAGCGAGGAATTCGCTAGAACAGCCGCGAAAAGACTAGATAGGATACGATTGCACAATGCTGCGGTTATCTGCGCCCTCATCTCCAGTCGGGGGCATGAGTGCCACGCCCCGAAGACTCTAGAGTGGGTAGTGGGATGAGATGGGCGGCCGAAGAGGCTGCTCATTTTTTGATTGAGCGGATTATGAAGTAACGACGCTATCGCGTTAGCGGCTCGCTGGCTTCACCCAGGGCTGGATTGCAAATCCTGCCAGGCTAAAAGCCCCCCAGCGCTTTTCGCCTGGCGCACAGCAGAGAGAATGGCTGCCGATATAGCCTCCGCGCCGTACGCCCCTACCAGGTTGACATCAGCCTTCTTCTCTCCGGTGGCCAAGGTGAAAAGTGTGTCCCCGTCGAACATGGTGTGCGAGGGACGAATGGTCCGAGCTATGCCGTCGTGGGCCATCTGGGCTACTTTATTCACCTCCTCTTTGTTCAAGCGAGCGTTGGTGGCCACCACACCTATTATCGTATGCCCCCGGCTAGCGAAGCGCATGATGGTCTTGCCCACAAAACCCCTCATGGTGCTTAGGGTGTCGGCGAACCCCTCTCCGCGCAACCGCCTGGCCCCGGCGATGATCTCCCCGCTGGAGGGGTCGATCACATCGCCAAAGGCGTTGACCGCCACCAAGGCGCCGACGATAAGCCCTCCGCCCAAGTCGATGCTCGCTGTCCCCAGCCCCGACTTTGTGGCCCGGCCAGGCCCAAGGATCTTACCCACACTGGCACCCGTGCCAGCACCAACGTTCCCCATCTCTATGGGACCTGATGTGGCCGCTTGGCAGGCGGCGTATCCCATCTCAGCATCGGGACGAACGCCGGGATCTCCCATATGTAGGTCGTAGAGAATAGTAGCGGGCACGATAGGCACTCGAGCCACGCCAGTATCGAAGCCCACCCCTTTCTCCTCCAAGTAGTGGACTACACCGCTGGCTGCATCTAGCCCGAAAGCGCTTCCACCTGAAAGGACCACCGCATGAGCCTCTTGCACCAGGTGCAAAGGTCGGGCCAGATCTGTTTCTCGCGTGCCCGGAGCCCCGCCCCTCTGATCTACCCCTACCATAGCCCCTTTTTCACAGAGCACCACGGTGCAGCCGGTCAGCGCTTGGGCATCGGTGACGTGACCCACGCGGATACCGGGCACGTCGGTGACGGCGTTATATTTACCCATTTCTCCCTCCAAGATGAGAATCGACCCCAAGAACCTTTTCGCTAGAACTCCTCCTTACCACGGCGGCTCCCCCAGCGCCCCGATTTTATTCTATCGCTTCGCGAGGACGTAGACATAGTAAGCGGTCAAGCCGATGAATAGGCGGGGGAAGATGGAGACCAGAGGGTCCCGGAAGAGCAAATCGCCTGGGCCAGTGGGAGCGATGTTGGCCTGAATAAGGCTAAAGATGCCAAATAGGGACCAATGATCACCCCTACCAGCGGTCCCTCACCCCTCGCGGAAGGCGAAAGATATCTTGTCCGACCTGGCTATGATGCCCCAAGAACACTACCAACTCCGAGGCTGAACCCCAGAGGGGGGCCCAAGGATCAAAGACTGGCAGAACTGGGGCTCAAATAGATCTACTCTTTTACCCACTCCTCCAGGTCCATCCCCAGGGCCATTGCTGCTTCACGTACGGGGTCGTAATCCGAGTCCTGGGAAGGGAGGTACCCATCTATGCCGTAAGGGTCAGCCAGGATGACGGCTCCCTCATCGGTGGCGGCCACAGCCAGAAAGGCGTCTTTGATCTTTTGCACTATCTCTGGAGGCAGGTTCTTCCGTACTACGATGGTATCCAGGGGGATAGGCTTTGTCTCGGCGATGACCCTTGTATCCTCCATGAGGTTGGGATAGATCTCTCGGATGGCCGGAAGGTCGCGGGCCCCATCATAGATAGCCCCCGCGTCCACCGTCCCGTCCATGACCGCCACGATCACCCGGTCATGTCCCCCCGCAAAGACGGTCTGCCCGAAGAAGGTATCGGGGTCGTACCCTTCTTGGATTAGGAGAGCCTTGGGATAGATATGGCCCGAGGCTGAGGTGGGGTCCACGAAGGCGAAACTCTTCCCCTTCAGATCGTCGAGGGAGTGGATATCGCTGTCCGCGCGGACGATGATCTGGCCCCTGTAATCCGTCTTCCCCTTGCGGATGGTAACCAAGATAGTCTGGGCCTCATATTTATCGTGGGCCAGGACATAAGCCACCGCCGAGAGTTGGGCCACGTCCACTTTCTCTGCGCCCAAGCCTTCTACCACCGCGGCGTAATCGGTGGGGATGTAGGGCTCTATCTGATAGCCTGTCTCCTCCTCCAACAGTTTAGTCAAAGCCGTGGTCGTCTCCAGGAGTTGACCCGTCTCCACGGAAGGGACGAAGCCCATCACTATCGGCCTCTCCGCGCTCCCCAGAGGGGGCTCAGCCTTGCAGCCCATCAATAGGACGGAAATAAAGAGAAGTGATACTATCCAGCGGCACCAGCGAGCGATCATAGATCTCCTCCTTCTATCATAATTAGAAGCCTCTCAGGGCCCTGAGAGGC
>DMLA01000028.1:0-9858 GCA_003453555.1 Chloroflexota bacterium
CTGGGGGAAGAGGTTCATCAGATGGCAGATTTCGTCCGGCAGGGCGGAAGAGACAGGAAGCCCCAAACTCTTCGCTTCCTCAAAGGTGATGGGGTAATCGTGAGTCCATTGACCACAACTGAGAGCGTCGGCTAGCTCCTCCGCCTTCTCCAGGGGCATCTTGTTGGCACTCAAGATATCTACCAAGCAGGAGCGCACCTGCTTCTGGGCCTTGCGCGCTATGTCGGCGAGGATGAGGGTCTCGTCGTCCATCTCATTGATATCCTTCACCTGGGAGACGGTGAGGATGGAAGCGGCAGGGTATTTCCCCAACTGGGGGTCAACAGGGCCCAAAACCGCGTTCTCATCCATCACGATCTCGTCGGCAGCCAGGGCCACGAAGGTCCCTCCAGACATAGCATAATGGGGCACGAAGGCGGTCACCTTAGCCTTATGCTTGATCAGGGCATGGGCTATCTGCTCCGCCGCCAATACCAAGCCCCCGGGGGTATGGAGGACGATATCGATGGGCATATCCTCGGGTGTCAGCCGGATGGCCCGCAGTATCTGCTCCGAATCCTCGATATCGATATACCGAGAGAAGGATATCCCCAGGAAACTCAAAGCCTCTTGACGATGGATAAGGGTGATGAGCCGAGAACCCCTCTTCTTCTCGAAGTGTCGCATGAGGCGTTGGCGGCTCATGTCCACGAGTTTGCGGTTCATGGCCGGGATCAAGCTGGAGATGATGAGAAAGAGCCAAAAGATACTGAAAATATCCATCCTTAACCACCTCCTCAAGAATATGAGCGTTAACCATTTACCCTTGAGATCTCTGCCAACTCTTCATCGGAAGGCTCGGTTACGATCTACCCCTCGATATCCAGCGTGGGGATGGATTGGACGATCCCCTCCCAGGTATCCTGGTCGGGGTTGAGGCCATAGGGACTCACCTCCGCGTAGCGGAGGGCCATCCGCTACTTCCGCTACTCCAGGCTCTTCCCCGTGCTGGGCGTCCTCTCCAGGCCATCCTCCTCGTCAGAGCCGCTCCGAGATAGATTTGGCTTGGGTGAAGAGCAAGAGATAGTCTCGGCCCCCGGCTTTGGAGTCGGTGCCGCTCATATTGAAGCCTCCAAAAGGCTCCACCCCCACCAGGGCCCCGGTGCATTTGCGGTTGAAGTAGAGGTTGCCCACATGAAACTCTCGGCGGGCCCGCTCTAGATGCTCCCGGTTGCGGCTATAGACCGACCCCGTCAAACCATACTCGGTGGCGTTGGCTATCTCTAGAGCGTGAGCGAAATCTCGGGCTTTTGTAATGGAAAGCACCGGCCCGAAGATCTCCTCCTGGGCGATGCGGGCCTCGGGAGGCACCTCCCCGAAGATGGTGGGCTGGATAAAGTAACCTTCCTCTCTGGCTCGCTGGCCACCCCTCAATAACTTGGCCTCCTTTTTCCCGATCTCGATATACCCCATTATCTTGTCAAAGGCCGCTTGGTCGATGACCGGCCCTAGGTAGTTATGGGGGTCTGTCACCGGGCCAATGGTGAGTTTCTCCGTCAGGGCCACCACCCTCTCCACCACCTGGTCATAAACATCCTGCAAGATGATGGCTCGAGAGCCAGCGGAGCATTTCTGCCCCTGGTACCCGAAAGCAGAGGTCACGATCCCTTCCGCGGCCGCCTCCAGGTCGGCACTGGAATCGACCACCACCGCATCCTTCCCTCCCATCTCTAGGATGGTGCGCTTGATCCAAATCTGGCCGGTTTGAGGCTTGGCCGCAAGTTCATTGATCCGCAGCCCCACCTCCTTGGAACCGGTGAAAGTGATGAACCGGGTCTTGGGGTGTGTGACCAAGGTATCACCTATCACCCCGCCTGGGCCAGGGAGGAAGTTCACCACCCCTGGGGGGAGGCTCACCTCTTCCAATATCTCCATGAACTTGGCGGCTATGGTAGGCGAGGTGGAGGCCGGCTTCAAGACCACCGTATTACCCGCCACCACCGAGGCCATGGTCATGCCTACCATGATGGAACAGGGGAAGTTCCAGGGAGAGATGACCGCCCCCACCCCCAGAGGGATATAGACCAGTTCGTTTTCCACCCCTTCCATGGTGGTCACCGGCTGGGGCAAAGCCAAGCGAAGCATCTGGCGACCATAGAACTCCAGAAAGTCTATCGCCTCAGCGGTGTCGGCATCCGCTTCCACCCAGTTCTTGCCCACCTCGTAGACCATCCAGGCGTCGAACTCGAGCCTTCGCCGTCTTAGTTCAGCCGCCGCTTTGAAGAGGTAACGGGCTCGCACCTCTGGCTCCATCCCCTTCCATCCCTGGAACGCCTCGTTAGCCACCTCTATCGCTCGCTTAGCCGCCCCCTGGTCCGCCTGGGCGAACCTTCCGACCACCTGCCGGGGGTTAGCGGGGTTTGTAGAGTCGAACCACTCGCCCGTCTCCACCCTCTCCCCACCGATGATGAGAGGGTAGCCTTTACCCAGTTCGGACTCCACCTGGGCCAAGGCGTTCTCCATCGCCTCCCTGTTGGCTGGCTGGGAGAAATCGATTAAGGGCTCGTTCTTGAACTCGGGTCTCATCTGTAACTCCCTTCTAATCTCCAGGCTCCGTTAACCGGACTAGGCCTTAAAGAGGTTCCCCAAAAGAAAGAGGAGGTTGGCTGGCCGCTCAGCCAAGCGGCGCATAAAATAGGGATACCAAGAATCACCATAAGGGACATAGGCCCGAACCCGATAACCTTGGTCTGCTAACTCCTGCTGTAACCGAGGGCGGATGCCGTAAAGCATCTGAAACTCGAACTCCTCCTTGCCGATACCCTCTTTTTGGACGTGCTCCTTGCACCAGTCGATGATCTTCTCGTCGTGGGTGGCTAGAGCCGGGTAGCATCCCGCCTTCCTCGCCTCTTCGGTGAGGAGCATCTCCGTCAGTTTTATCAGGTTAGCGTCCACATCCCTCTTATCGGGGAAGGCGATGTGGGGCGGCTCATCGTAAGCCCCTTTGCACAGACGGACGTTTAGCCCCTGGGGTATCATCTGCCGCACATCATCCTCTGAACGATAAAGGTAGGACTGGATGGCGATCCCCACGTTGTCGTACCTCTGCCGCAAGGCTCTATAGACCTGGATCGTCCTCTCCGTATGGGGCGAGCCCTCCATATCTATCCGCACAAAGATGCCGTGCCTTTTGGCTTTCTCCACGATCTGGGCTACGTTCCCTTCGCAGAAACTTTGATCGATATCCAGCCCCATCTGGGTGAGTTTGAGGCTCACTCCCGAATCCACTCCCGACTCCGCCAAACCGTCCAAGGCTCTCAGGTACTCCTCCGCCGCCTGGCGGGCCTCCTCTTTGGAGGTGACGTTCTCCCCCAAGTGGTCAATGGTGGTCAGGATCCCCCTCTGGTTCAAAGAGCTGATCACCTCTATCGCTTCTTCCAGGGTCTCCCCAGCCACGAAGCGACGACTCATCCGCCGGGAGACACTGAACCCGATGATGAAATCTTGAAGGGTCGTGCTGCGGGAAAGACGTATAAGCAGGCTTCTCAAGAGTGACATCCAATCCTCCCTTGGATCGTTTCTCCACAACTATGTGAAACCAGATCCTTGCTGTTTGCTATAGTTTATTATATCACAAATGACTCCGGCAGAGATAAAGGGACTCTATCACTTGTGGGAGCCTCCCTTGCCAGAACACAAAAGTGGATATAGCCCCTAACTAGAGACTGAGCGGCGATCTGTCAAGCCCTGCCTGAACGAGGGGCAGATCGGCCATAGTCACCAGGCCCGGCGGCGCATCGACCACCCGAGGGATGGCGTTCACCACCATAGCCGCGGTAGCGATATCGCCATGCACTCCCTCCATAGTTAACTTGATAGAGGGTCTCCCCTCCACGGAGATAGTATCTCTTGCTCCCTCCAGACCCACACATATCTCTAGGTCGAGGGTTATCACCTCTTGCCCATCCTTGATCCCCCGCCCGATCTGATGCACACCCGCTACTTGACCTGCTCCCACCTCCAAGAACTGGGTGCGCATCGGCCGCTCAGCGATCACCGGCTCCAGACTCTCCTCTATGGCTTCCAGTTCCCAACCCAGGGCTCCGGCGATGAGGGCCACCGACTCCCGCAAGCCTATATGTCCCACCCGGCGAGCCTTCACCCCCTCCTGGAACTGAGCCCGGGTGAGCCCTGCCCCCGCCTTCCGCTGCAGGCTGAGCCGGCGGCGACCAGCATCCACCCTCCGCCAAACATGGATCCTGTGGACCTCCTGGCAAACCCCGGTGATAACTAGAGGTAGGGTATCCATTATGAACCCGGGATTGACACCGGTACCCAAAACTGTAACCCCCCGTTCCTTAGCCAGGGTGTCGATCTCGACCGCAAGTTTGGGGTGCTGAGCCGCGGGGTAGGCTAGTTCCTCACAGGTGGAGACTATGTTGAGGCCAGCGCTGATAACCTCTCGCAACTGGGGGATCACCTTCTCCAAAAAGGAGTCTGTGGAATGGAGGACCACCTCGGCCTCTCTCCCCTCCAGAGCGGAAGCCAAGGTCTTGGAGACGGGTATATCTAAAGGTCGGTCGAGACCGATCACCCGACCCAGGTCCCGGCCCGCTTTTCCCTCGTCGATATCGATGGCCGCCACAGACCGCATCCCTTCCCTGGAAAGGACTAGCCTGGCTATCTGGCTACCGATGGCTCCCAGTCCATAATGGATGACCCGGATCCCCCCAGACACGCTCCCCTCCCCAAGATCATTGAGCCACTAGGCTGTTCATAGCCCGGAAGACCTTGTAGACGGTCAAATAGTCATCATCAGTGTACTCCACACGGCGGCCCTCAAGACGCACCACGCCGGGGATCAGTTCGGCCATCTCACTCTGTACCCCTCTTGCGAAATCCACGGTCAAAGTGAGGGGAGGAGAGAGACTAAAGGGCTCCCCACCTCTCTCCAAAGCCCTCTCTGCCGCCTCCCTGATCAGTTGTTGAGCCCTTTGCGGCGACAGGCACTTGGCGGCCCGAGTACCATACCCCTCTTTGACGATCACTGTCTCCAAGGAAGACCCCAGAAGGACCTTAGCCTCCTCCGCTAGCAACCTATCCCCTGTGACCAAAACCACAGGCACACCAAAGTAGCCGGCCAGAGCGGCGTTGAGCCCTGTCTCACCTATCGGCTCTCCGTTGAGTCTCACCTGATAGATACGGCCGCTAACGGTATGAGCGATGACGCTATCTTTCGTCCCTGCCTGAGCATGGTATCCGATGAAGAAGACGGCGTCGAAGGTTCCGTCTATCCCTTGCATCATACCCCAAGGCCTGGGCCAACCGGATATAAGTTGGGCCTGGGGGTTCAACCCCTCGATGAGGATATTCCGTCCTTCTCCATGGGCGTCATTAACCACGATCTCCCTCGCTCCGCCAACCAACGCCCCCTCGATAGCCGCATTAGCCTCCTCGGTCATAAGTTTGCGAGCCCGTTCATACTCCTTGTCGCCCATGTGGGTTTGTTCGCTGCTCACTACTCCAGAGATACCCTCCATATCGCAGGAGATATAGACTTTCATTTTACTCCACCCCATAACGCTCAGCCATTATCTGGAAGAGGAGATCGGTGTCGATGTTGCCCCCCGAGAGGATCGTCGCCACCTTCTTGCCCTCAAGGTCGATCTTCCCCGCGAGAAGCGCCGCTACACCTACGGCCCCAGACCCCTCCACTACCAGTTGGGCCGATTCCAGCAAGGCGAAGACCGCACTCCTGATCTCCTCTTCATTCACAATGAGGATCTCGTCCACTAGACCTTTGATGATCTCGAAGGGCAAGCGGCCGAAACCGCCAGCCAGACCATCGGCGATGGTGGGGGCAGCCTCATACCTCTCGTAGGGATGTCCATCCCTCAGGGAGAGGTAAGCCGCTGGCGAAGCCTGGGGCTGGATGCCGATCACCCTCACCCGGGGGTTGATCGTCTTGGCGGCGATAGCCACCCCGGAGATAAGGCCGCCGCCTCCTACAGGCACCAGAAGCGCTTCCACCTTCGGTAGGTTGCTCATGATCTCCAGCCCCACAGTGCCCTGCCCAGCGATAGCCTCCGCATCCTCATAAGCGTGGATATAGGTAGCCCCTTGCTTCCGGGCGAATTCCTGTGCTATCAAATCCGCCTCATCGTAGTCCTTGCCCTCCAGAAAGAGTTGCCCTTCGAACCCTTGTAACTTCTCCACCTTCGACCGAGGAGCGTTGGTGGGAACGAAGACGGTCGCCTTCAAGCCACCGAGGGCCCGAGCAGCATAGAAGACCCCCAGTCCGTGGTTCCCCGAGGAGGCGGTAACTAAGCCCTTGGCCCTTTCCACCTCCGAGAGGCTAGCCACCTTGTTGGTGGCCCCCCGCACTTTGAAGGAGCCGGTCTTCTGCCAATTCTCCAGTTTCAAATAGAGTTGGCAGCCGGTTTTACGGCTGAGGAGAGGGGAATACTCTAAAGGTGTCCTCCTTATGAGATCCCCCAGATTCCGTTGAGCAGCCAAAATATCTCTAAAGGAAGGCTTGATCATCTCTTCCTCCATCCGTTGCTCACTAGCGACCCCGCCTGATCTCCAGATCGCTTACCAGGGACTGGCCTCGATCCTGCATATAGAGAATCCGCTCCTCTTGCTCGCCCTATGGAAGCCCCCCTTGGTTTACCATAAGAGTCATGACCTCGCCATCTCTCGACCAACTCGTAGGTGAAATCTTGCCAGTTGAATCGCTTAGCATCAGTCTATTCCCCAAGGACCGGTAAGGCGATTTGCAAAACTCTTTCTCTCAGTCTCTGGCCATTGCCAAACGTGGTGGATTGTGTTTGAAGAGCGATTAGAGTTGAAGGCCCGGGGCTGATACGACCTAAAATAAGGCTCCGCGCCCAGGGAAGATGGTCCCTTTGCTGGCTACTTCTCCTCCCTAGCGTAGGGTATGCTGAGGGCGGAGGGCGCGCCTATCCTTTTCCTCATCACCTCTCCCGTTCCAGCGAGCAAGACGATGATGGTGAAGATAAAGGGTAACATGTTCAAAAGGTTAGGCGATACCCCTAGAGGCTGGAGTCTATACTGCAAGACTTTGACCGCCCCAAAGAGATATGCTCCTATGAGAGCACGACCGGGGCTCCACATGGCGAAGATGGTAAGGGCGATCACTATCCAGCCCGCGCCGGCTGTCATGCCCTCTATCCATGCTGGGACATAAACCACTGAAAGGTAAGCCCCTCCGAGTCCGGCAAGCACTCCCCCAAGGAAGACGCAGAGATAGCGAACCAGGAAGACGTTCACCCCCAGCGCATCGGCGGTGGCAGGGGCCTCGCCCACGCTCCTTACGCTTATCCCGGCCCTGGTCTTGAAGAGCACAAACCAGAGCAGGGGGACAAGCAAAACCGAGAGGTAGACCAAGGGGTCGTGCTGGAAAAGGATGGGCCCCAGGAAGGGGATGTCCTTCAGCAAGGGGATGGGGGCCACGCGAAGGCGGTAGGGGAGCGGGGTGCCGATGTATCTCTTGCCGAGCATCCCACTCATGCCCAACCCAAACATGGTGAGAGCGAGTCCCGAGACCACCTGGTTGGCTCGTAACGTTATGCTCAAGAAGGCATGGATCAGGGCTAAGAGCCCTCCAGCCATGGCCGCTAGGGCTATCCCTAACCAAACGTTGCCCGTGGCCAGCGTCACCCCAAAGCCTGTTACCGCCCCCATGATCATCATCCCCTCGACCCCAAGGTTCAGCACGCCTGAGCGCTCGGCATAGATCTCGCCCAGGGTCCCGAAGAGGAGCGGTGTGCCCGCTGGGATAGCGGCTTTCAACGCAGCCGCGATGAATTCTAGGATCACTTCTCCCTCCTCTCCAGGGTGATTCTGTACCGCGTGAGGAGTTCACCGCCGAGCACAAAGAAGAGGATCACACCGTTGAAAATGTTTATCGTGGCCACCGGCAACCCCAACGCCACTTGTATGGCATCCCCTCCCACCAGCAGTCCCCCAAATAGCAAAGAGGTAGGGATAACCGCCAACGGGTTCAGTCTCCCCAACCAGGCCACGATGATGGCCGTAAACCCATAGCCTGGAGAGATGCCTTGGGGGTATCTAAGCCGATAGTGAATCCCCGCTACCTCTCCCACACCGGCTAACCCAGCCAATCCCCCGCTGATGAGCATGACCAGCACCACGGTCTTAAAGTAACTCATCCCAGCATATCTCGCCGCCTCTGGGTTCTCACCCGTGACCCGGATCTCATAGCCCAACTTAGTCCGCATCATAAGAACATATACCAGCACAGCCAGCAAGAGTGCAAGGATAAGAGTCGGATAATGGATACGGGTGCCCAGTAGGCGCGGGAGCTGGGCTGAGGATGGGAATTTTGACGTATAGGGGAAGCCCCATTCCTCGGCCCCCTTCCAAGGGCCATAGACCAGGTAATTCACTAACTCGCTGGCTATATAGACCATCATCAGGCTGGTGATCACTTCATTGGCCTTAAGTTTGGCCTTCAAGATCCCGGGAATGAAGCCCCAGATGGCACCGCCTAAGAAGCCTGCCATGAACATGCACGGTAAGAGCACCGCCGCAGGAGCGTCGGGAATCACATACAACGCCACCCAGGTAGCGGCAACAGCCCCCATGAGTAACTGTCCCTCAGCACCGATGTTCCAGACCAGCGCTTTGAAGGCGATAGCCAATCCCACCCCACATATCATGAGGGGGATCGCCTTGACTATTGTCTCAGACAATCCGTAAAGACTCCCGAAGGCTCCGAGGAATATCCTCTTGTAGGCAAGCAGGGGGCTGACGCCATATCCCCAAAAAACAAAGGCGATGACCAGCAAAGCCAGCGCTAGGGATAAGATAGGAACGGATAGGGTCATCCACCTTGAGGGGAGCAACCTCTTTTCTATTCTCACTCTCATGAGTATCCCCTTTCTTGCTCCTTCCTAGCGCCAACCATCATCGATCCTATCTCCTCCACCTCCGCTTCCGCCGTATCCACTATTCCAGCGATCCTCCCCTCAAACATCACCGCGATGCGATCACTGATGGTCATTATCTCTTCCAAATCCTCAGATACCAACAGGATGGCCGCACCTCTCTCGCTCTGTTCCAACAATAACTGGCGGATGCGCTCGGTGGCTCCAACGTCGAGTCCATAGGTCGGGTGCGCAGCGACTATCAGAACAGGTTCTTCGGAGGTCTCTCTGGCCAGGATGAGCTTCTGGATATTGCCCCCGGAAAGGAGTTTGGCCGGGACATCCTTGCTTGGGGTTACGATCTCATACTCCGAGATCAACCTTTCAGCGTGTTGGTCGATGAAAGCGCGGTTCAGAAATAGCCGTTGGGAACAGGGAGAAGACCGATATACCTTCAGGATGAGGTTTTCAGCGACACTCATACCCGGGACGAGCCCCATCCTAATGCGTTCCTCTGGAATATGTGCTACCCCTCTCCCTATGATCTCCCCCGGTGAACAGTTCGTGATATCCTCTCCCAGGAGAACCACCTTGCCTTCTGTCGCCTGGCGCAAGCCGGTGATGACCTCGACCAGCTCTCGCTGGCCGTTGCCAGCCACACCTGCTACCCCTAAAATCTCTCCCTCGCGTACGCTGAAGGAAAGATCCTTGAGGGCTGGCAGCCCTTTATCGTTCAGGGCATGAAGATCCTTAACTTCCAGTACTATCTCGCCCTTCTCGAGCGGTTTCCTCTGCAAGCGAAACAGCACTTCGCGGCCCACCATCATCCTGGTCAGAGTCTGCTTGTTCGTCCTAGATTTTTCGACCGTGGCTACCGCTTTGCCCCGCCTCAGTACGGTGACACGATCACTTATGGCCATCACCTCGTCGAGTTTGTGGGTGATGAACACAATCGCGCGCCCCTCTT
>DMLA01000028.1:10264-28001 GCA_003453555.1 Chloroflexota bacterium
CCTCGGTAGAGGGCCTTGATGATCTCCACGCGTTGCTGCTCACCGGCCGAGAGCTGCCATATCTTCGCCTCAGGGTCTACCTTCAAACCATACCTTTCCGAGAACTCGGTGATTTTTCCTTTGACTTCCCTGAGGGGAAAGAGGAAATCGGCGGAAGAGAGACCTAAAACGATATTTTCAGCCACTGTGTGGGAATAGACCAGCATGAAGTGCTGATGCACCATGCCTATCCCCAGCTCGATGGCATCCCTGGGCGATCTTATGGTAACCCTTTTGCCCCTGATGTATATCTCTCCCTCATCGGGGCTATACAGCCCGTAGAGGATGTTCATCAGGGTGGTCTTGCCCGCTCCATTCTCCCCCAAAAGAGCGTGAATCTCACCAGCCCTGACCTCAAAATCCACATGATCATTGGCCACGACGCCGGGGAACCGCTTCACGATCCCCCTCATGCTTACGACAACTTCTCCCCGCTCTTGTCTCTCAGGCATCTCCCATTCCCCTCGTCCAGTACCTCTTTCAGGGAAAAGGGGGATAGAGGAAATCGAATGATTTCATATCCCCCATTGGATTTTGATCTGTGGAATTAGCGCGGGATTTCCGCCACCACGTTGTCCACAAACCAATCCATGAGCCACAGTTCGTCGTGAGTTCCCCTGCGCCCAGCCTCTATCCTTATATTGCCCTCTTGGTCCTTGATGGGTCCGGTGAAGGGGTCGAAGAGCACCGTCTCTTCGCTCATCTGCTCCAGCCTGGTCATGACCAGGTCGTATACGCTGATCTCACCCAGCACCGGGTCCGTCACCTTTTTCTCCTTGAGGGCCGACTCGAACTTAGGGTTGATGGGGACACCGAACTCCGCTCCTAACTCCGCTGCCCCTTCCTTCAACATCCACCAGTAGT
The DNA here is from genome assembly GCA_003453555.1 of Chloroflexota bacterium. Classification (GTDB taxonomy): domain Bacteria; phylum Chloroflexota; class Anaerolineae; order UBA7937; family UBA7937; genus UBA7937. The sequence continues at coordinate 11,168 of DMLA01000028.1, forward strand.
CCACGTCCTCGAGGTTAGTGGTGGTGTAAGCACCCGCGTAGATCTTGGCCAAGATGTCCTCGTAGAGGACCTCCCAGTGCACGAGTTGGCCGCTCACGCACGAATCGGGGCCGAACTGCTGCATGGGGCTGTAGTGGCTGAAGGTGTAGACGGGCTCTCCCTTCTCCACATACTCCTGACCGACCTCTATCACTGTGGGGGAGTCCTCGGTAAAGGCGAGGACATCTGCTCCCGCCGCGATTAGGGATTCGGCGGCCTCCCTGGCCTTGGCTGGATCATACCAGGCGAAGAGCCACCGTACATCCACTGTCGCCTCGGGATTGACCTCCTTCACCCCTAGGGCAAAGGCGTTTATGTGCCTCACCACCTCGGGTATCGGGACAGCCCCCACGTAGCCGACCTTGCCGGTCTCAGTCAGCGCTCCGGCCATGAGCCCGTTCAGGTAGTAGAGTTGATGGAATTCGGCGAAGTAGGTGCCCACATTCGGCGCTCTCATGTAGCCGGAGCAGTGGAAGAGGATCTTGTCGGGATGCTTCCCCGCAACATCTATGGTGCCGTCCATAAACCCGAAACTGGTGGTGAAAACCACGTCGGCCCCCTCTTCGACGATGAACCTCTCTATGTAGCGGTCAACGTCAGCCTCTGGGACGGCTTCGGCAGGAGGCAGGGCCTCAAGCCAAGGAAACTTCTCTTGGACGTACAAACGTCCCTGCTCGTGGGCGTGGCTCCACCCGTAGTCCCCGATGGGGCCCACGTAGATCCAAGCGGCTTTTAACTTCTTTTCTACCGGCACCTCCACTGTTACCTCCACAGGTGCTGGGGGTGCCGCTGGAGCGCAAGCGCTGACTATCAGAGCCAAGATCGCCGCCACTCCCAGAAAGGCCCAAATCTTTTTACTTGAAAACATCTGTCTCCTCCCCATCTTGGATTCAAATCGCCTTAGCGTTTCCAACAGCCAGCCCCTGAACCATCACCCCCTTTCTCTTGAGCATTGCCGGCTCTCGTTGCTAGAAGACTCTCTGCAGAAGAGGCAAAGATGTGAGTGCTTCCCTAATCTCAATTTATACCAACACATCGCGTTTGTCAAGCCCCATCTTCTCCATTTGTTCTGGAACTGTTAAAAGTGAACTTGTGGGAACCTTAGAAAGTGAACAATTGGGAACCCTAGAAAGTGGACTACGGGGGAAGGCAGCGGATACTGCCAGAATGGGTAGACTACTCCAAAAAGAGGAGGTCTACTTATGGCACGCCAACTGCACTGTCGTCTTCCCCAAGAGTTTGTCGAAGAGATCTTGGAAGCCTTCAACGAAGGAAGGGTGACAGAAGAGCAGGCCCAGGCTTTGCTAGGGATCAAGCGCACACGTCTATACCTGTTACGCCGAGAATGGCTTTTCAAGAGCTATAAAGGTGAGTTCACCTTATCCAAGCATCGCGGTCGGCCAGGCCCCAGGTTCCATCCTGAGGCGGAGCACTGGCTTCACCAAGAGTTGGCCTTTATCAGGGATGAGGCGGGCCATGGCTTCCGCAATCGCTTCAACTTTGCCCACCTTGCCGAGCGGGCCGAGCAACGGTTCCACCGTTCTTTCCCTCGCAACAGCCTCCGTCGCTGGGCCATCCGCCACGGCTATTACCAAGGGGATCCAGAGCAGACTCGTAAGGTCTTTACCCGTTTCGAGACCTCGGCTCCTGGGGTCCTGTTTCAGCATGACTCTTCCCGGCATATCTGGCTCCCTTATACCCGAGAATACTCAACCCTCATCGCCACCCAGGATGATCACTCTCGTAAGGTGGTGGGCGGCCTCCTGGTGGCCTCTGAGACAGCCTGGGAGCACCTGGTGGTGGCTCGTGAGACCTTGGAGAGCTATGGACGCCCTTCCGTCAAGGATCCCTGTGGGACTGGCCTATTATGTGGACCAGCACAGCATCCTCCGCTTCGTGGAGCACCAAGGGGTCCACGTCTCCTACCGGCTCCGTCAGGACCAGGGACGGGTTCAGTTTCGCCGTGCCCTGGAAGAGTTGGGTATCGGGATCATCTATGCTCACAGCCCGGAAGCTAAGGGCAAAATCGAGAAAAGGTTCGATTACTTCCAGCGTCCCTTCCCTATCTCTGTGAGAGGTACAAGGTCACTGATATCCAGGAAGCCAATCGCATCCTGCGGGAAGAGGTGATTCCCTATTACAACGAGCACCACATCCATGCCGAGACGGAAGAGATCCCTCAGGTTCGCTGGCAGCGGGCCATCCGGGAAAACAGAGCCAAACTGCGGCCCTTGCCAGAGGGGGTGGATCTGGACATCGTCTTTTCTCTGCAATACCAACGTAGTGTCGGCAAAGATGGAACCATCTCTTTCGATGCTAAGCGCTGGAAGTCTGGAGCCCAACCCGAACAGAAGGTCATTGCTTGCCTGCACCCCGGCAGTAAGCTCATCATCGTCCAGGATGGCATGAAGCTATGGGAGTATCAACTCTAGCCCAGTTCACTTTTAACGGTTACAAAATTCACTTTCTAACGTTCCCCTAGTTCACTTTCTAGGGTTACAGAACACCAATACCCCGACCTCTTGACAAGCCTTCCAGTTTGTGGTATATTGGTGTTGGGAGCGCTCCCAAAAAGGTGGCTTAGCAAGTCTCTTCGGGCTGTGAACTGTGGCTTTTTCCCTGGATTATGTTGGGAGCCCTCTCAGAGGCGGAGGATGTCGCCCACACTGAAAGAAGTCGCCCGATTGGCTGGTGTCTCTCGTTCCACTGTTTCGCGCGTCATCAACAACCACCCCCACGTGCGGCCTCAAACGAGGGAACGAGTCTGGCAGGCCATCCGCAAATCGGGCTACCAACCTCACGCGGTTGCCCGCAGCCTGGTCACCAACCGCACCGAGATCATCGGTATGGTCATCCCCGAAGCGGTGACGACGCTTTTCACTGACCCCTTCTTCCCCATCCTGCTGCGTGGAGCCACCAACGCCTGTAACGCGCACCGGTATCAACTTATGCTCTCCTTGTTCGCTCCTTCCGCCGACCAGCAGGAGAGGTACCAGAACTTGCTGGGCAATGGCTACTTGGACGGCGTGATCGTGGCCTCGGCCTCGCTGGACGACTCACTCATCTCCAATCTGTTGCATGACCGCGTGCTGTTTGTCTCCGTAGGACGGCATCCCAACAGGCAAGTCCATTTCGTGGACGTTGACAACCTCGGTGGAGCACGGATGGCGGTCGAGCACCTTATCCACCTGGGGCACCGGCGCATCGCCACCATCACCGGCCGTCCGGACATGGCCGCCGGACAAGACCGCCTGGAAGGCTACCGTCAGGCAATGCAAGCACATGGCATTCCCGTGGAGGAGAGGCTAGTTGTTGAGGGAGACTTCACCGAGAACAGCGGGATGGTGGGCATGCAACGGCTGCTGTCCGCCTCCCCCAGCGCCGTCTTCGTTGCCAGCGACATGATGGCTATTGGCGCGCTCAAAGCGCTCCGTCAGGCGGGCTGGCAGGTTCCCCAAGATATCGCTCTGGTCAGCTTCGATGACATCCCCATCGCCTCGGCGATTGAGCCCGCATTGACGACCGTACGCCAGCCGATTGAACGCATGGGCTCCATAGCAGTAGAGGTGTTACTGAGCCTGGTGGAGAGTTCGCCCGAAGAAGAGGCTCCTGTCCACAGGATCGTCTTGCCCACCGAACTGGTGGTTAGGGCCTCTTGTGGCTCTCCCTAGATCACTTGAGTGAAAGGAGGTGATGGTAGACCATTCAGAAAGTCTACGTGTGATTGTCTGCCTACACATGAGACCATTAGTGAGGAGGAAGGAGAAAAGCGATGCGCAAGTCAGTTTTCTCTCTGATGAGTTTGTTCGTGGTTCTGAGCCTGGTGCTTGCCGCCTGCGCTCCGGCAGCCACTCCTACGCCAGAGGTCATCAAGGAGACCGTGGAGGTGCCAGTCGAGGTGACGGTGGAAGTGCCGGTCGAGGTGACACCGGAAGTTGTTGCCTACGAACGGAGCGAAACCCTCTACGTCAGCGGAGCAGCGTGGGGTCCACCATCAGACTGGAACCCCTTTATAACCTGGAGTAAAGCAAATACCACAGGAACAATTGGGCTCGTGTATGAAACGCTGTTCATGTATGACCCGCTGACCGATGAGTTGATCCCCTGGCTCGCGGAGAGCGGAGAATGGACCGATGCCAATACCTATGACCTGAAGCTTAGGGAGGGCATCACGTGGAGCGACGGCCAACCGTTGACGGCCGCCGACGTCGTATTCACCTTCGAACTGGGCCAGAAGTATGCTGCGCTTTGGTTCAGCCCAACGTGGAACTATTTGGATAGTGTTACGGCGATCGGCGACTACGACGTGCAATTCAACTTCACCGACCCCCTCTACCAAGAATGGGCAAGCAACCTCTACAATATACCGATAGTTCCAAAGCATCTCTGGGAAGGCAGAACGGAAGAGGAGGTCACCGCCGGGGCGAATGAGAATCCTGTTGGTTCGGGTGCATACCTTTATGAGTCACATGCCGAAGATAGAAACGTATGGGTGAGAAACGAGGACTGGTGGGCAACAAGCCTGCTCGGCCTGAAACCCGCTCCCAAGAGGATCGTCGATATGCGCTTTGCCAGTAACAACGTTGCTCTCGGTGCGGTTATTAAGGGCGAAGTCGATCTGAGCAACAACTTCCTCCCGGGCATTGCAACGCTCTCAGAGAAGGGTTACGTTCAGACTTATTTCGCCGAAGCCCCGTACATGCTCTCTGCCAATACGGCCGTTTTGTTCCTGAATACGACAAAACCGCCGATGGATGACCCGGATTTCAGAAGAGCAGTTGCTTTTGCCATCAACACAGGCGACATCGTTAACGTCGCTTACGCCAACCTGGTCAAGGCTGCCGATCCGACTGGCCTTCTTCCATCCCTGGCGAAGTACGTCGACCAGGCTGTGGTGGATGAACTGGGCTTCAGCTACGATCCAGATGAAGCCAAGGCGATTCTGGCCGCGGCCGGATACGTCGATGTCGATGGCGATGGCTTTGTTGAAGCGCCCGATGGCTCCAAGATCGAGCTAGAAGTCACTTGTCCATTCGGATGGACGGACTGGATGGAGGCGATCAAGGTCATTGCCAATAGCGCCCAAGACGCAGGGATCAACATTCAAGATAAAACCCCGGATTATGGCGCCTGGGACACTGCCCTCACGACTGGCACATTCGATATGACACTAAACAACTGGGCAGGGATGAGTAACACCCCATGGACGTTGTATAACCTCTTGTTCAACCACCCGATCCGAGATGTAATGGGCAGCGGTAACTTTGGTAGGTACGACAACCAGCAAATGTTTGATCTTGTGGATCAACTTGCCGCGACTCCTTCTACTGATGAGGCGGGTATGAAGGCTATCTGTTCACAGATTCAGGAACTCATGCTAACAGAGATGCCTGTAATTCCGCTCTGGTACAACGGTCTGTGGGCCCAGTACAGCAACGCGGTCTGGACGAACTGGCCGTCAGAAGCAGAAAACATCCCCAGCCGTCTTCCTTGCACTTGGAGTGGATACTGGCAAATGGGTGGTCTGCTAACGCTCACTGAGCTGGAGCCGGTGCCGCCGTCAGAGTAAGTGAGTTGGAGCTGGTACAGTAAGGCTGTTCAACCACCGCCCCTCCTTCTCAGGTTGCGGGAGGGGCGGTGGTCTTGTAATCTTCCTGTAGGGAGGAGTTAGTGTGAGACGCTATTTCGGGAGAAAACTACTCATCTACATCCTCACCTTTTTCCTGGCAGTAACCATAGACTGGTTGATCCCGCGATTCATGCCCGGCAATCCTGTTCAGACTATGTTGTCGAGGGCCGCGCTGCGCGCTGAGGCTGTTGAGGTGATGTACGGTTATTACACGAGAGCCTTTGGATTAGATGTACCCATCTGGCAGCAGTACCTCAACTTCTGGAATGCCCTTTTCCATGGCGACCTTGGGACAAGCGTATATATGTTTCCGCAGCCTGTGACCAAGGTAATCATGCGTGCTGTACCCTATGACATCTTTCTTCTGCTTCCAGCGATCCTGCTGAGCTGGTATGCTGGAAACCATTTCGGTGCTTTCGCTGCGCGAACTAAGTGGCTTGACAACACCATATTACCAGTCGGGTATATCCTCACGGCGACTCCTTATATGTGGCTCGGTATCTTGCTGGCCTGGGTATTTGGGATTGTCCTGGGCGTCTTTCCGATTGCAGGTGCCTACAGCTTCGCGTTACGGCCTCATCTTTCATGGACCTTCATCCGGAGCGTTTTGCACCACTGGTTCTTACCTTTCGCCTCCCTCTTCCTGGTGATGTTTGGTGGTTGGGCGATTGGCATGCGGAACATGATCATCTACGAACTCGAGGCGGATTATTCTCACTACCTCGAAGCACTTGGGGCACCACGACGTCTGGTCAGAAAGTACGCGTTCAGAAACGCGATCCTTCCCCAGATCACCGGGCTGGCACTTCAGCTTGGTGTAATCGCTGCCGGAGCACTCGTCACAGAAGTCGTGTTTTCATACCCCGGCATCGGCTACCTGATTCTTGCCGCTATTCAGAATCAGGATTACTTCCTCATCCAGGGATGCTTCCTATTCATCATCATCGGTGTGTTGCTGGCCAATTTCGCTATTGATATCGCTTATGTCATTGTGGATCCGCGGACGCGACTAGGGATGACAGGTGAGGCAGCATGATGAAATTGATGAGAAGCGAAATCCTCTACTTTGCCCTGAGGAACAACAAACTGCGGGTTGGGTTAACCATTATTCTTTTCTTTCTTGTGCTCACATTCGTTGGTCCGATGCTCACGCATTACGACCCGTATGATTATGTGAATCCTAATGGTGCTCAGCCACCATCGTCCGAATATTGGTTCGGGACCACAATGTTCGGACAGGACGTTTTTACGCAGTTTATACACGGCCTTAAAGCGACGTTCCTCGTGGGAGTTGTCGGCGGAGGCCTTGGAACCCTTATAGGAATACTAGTTGGTTTCACGGCTGGCTATCGTGGTGGCATCTTTGATGAAATACTCAATATGCTCACAAACGTTGTCCTTGTCATTCCAACCCTGGCCATCCTTCTTATCATAGCAGCATATCTTGAAGTTAGGGGCATTCTTACAGAAAGCATCTTTATTGGATGTACGGCCTGGCCCTGGGCAGCAAGAGCCATCAGAGCCCAAACGTTTTCATTACGCTCCAGAGAGTTTGTTGATCTGGCGCGGCTGAGCGGAATGAAGCCTCGGAAGATCATCTTCACAGAGATCGCGCCGAACATGATGTCCTATCTGTTACTGGTCTTCATTCTTCAGTTTGGAGGGGCAGTCCTCGCGGCTGCCACGCTGGATTTCATCGGACTCGGTCCGACGAATGCGATTTCGCTTGGTCTCATGATGAACTACGCGGTCCTCTGGGGCGCTCTTCTTCTGGGTATGTGGTGGTGGTTCATCCCACCGGGCGTTGCGATCACGGCCATCGTCGGAGCGCTGTACGTCGCGAACGTTGGTTTGGACGAAGTCTTCAACCCCAAACTCAGGGAGATGTGAAAGCGTGAGTTTACAAGTAGAAAACCTCACAGTCTATTATCAGACCCTTAGAGGGGACGTCCAGGCACTGGAGAGCGCAACGTTCACCGTCGCGGATGGGGAAATCATGGGGCTGGCGGGCGAATCGGGCTGCGGAAAAACCACCCTCGCCCACAGCCTGATCCGCTTGACCCCCCCTATGAGATTCGTCGAGGGCCGTGTGGAACTCGACGACGAAGAGCTGCCCGTCTGGGACATGGAAAGAATGAACGACTTCAGGTTCAAGAAGATTTCCATCATACCGCAGTACGCCATGAATGCCATGAATCCGACGCGAAAAATAGGAAAGATGACATCAGAACTTCTCGAATCTAGAAAGGTGGACTTCAAAGCCACTCTGCCTGAGTTAAAGAGGAGGCTTAATCTGGTTGAATTGTCACACGATGTGCTGAATATGTACCCCATAGAGCTTTCAGGCGGTATGAAGCAGAGAATGGTCATGGTTCTATCAACATTGATGAACCCTTCACTGCTCATCGCTGACGAGGTCACCTCCGCGCTCGACGTGTCCAGCCAAAAGGCCGTTGTAGAAATGCTCGTCGGATTCCGCGACCGAGGATTTGTGAAAAGTCTGATCGTCATCACCCACGACATCTCGATTCTTTATCAGATCGCCGACAGCATCATGATCATGTATGCAGGACAATTGGCGGAGAAAGCCTCCACCGAGGTGATCATACATGCCCCCCGGCATCCGTATACAAAACTGCTGATTGCATCCTTACCGAAAGTCGGAGTGAAATATTCCGAGAAAAGACTGACAGGCATCCCCGGAAGCCCCCCGTTGCTGCTCGATCCTCCAATTGGATGCCGGTTCAGGGAACGATGTCCCGTCGCTTTTGAGAAATGTCTCGACGTACCACCGTTCATTGAAATCGAGAAGGACCACTTCGTTGCTTGCTGGAAGGAGTTCGAAAAGAATGCTCAGGCTTGACGGCGTATCGAAAGTCTATAGGGTCGGAACCTTTGGGGGGAAGGAACTCCACGCAGTAAGTAACGTCAGCTTCGATGTCAAAGATGGAGAGGTAGTTTCCTTAATTGGTGAGAGTGGAAGTGGAAAGACCACGATCGGGAAAATGATATTACGTCTCCTCTCGATAACCTCGGGTACGATTTCATTCAACGGGGTGGACATTTCCACCCTTGAAGGAGGCGAACTTAAAGAGTACTATCGGAAAGTACAGGGTGTTTTCCAGGACCCGTTTAGTTCCTACAATCCGATCTTCAAAGCCGATCGGGTTTTCAGGATCATCAGGGAGGAGTTTTTTCCGGGGATCAATAGCCGAGAATGGAACACCAAGGTTGAGAGCACATTGAGGGCTGTCGGCCTGAACCCTGATGATGTCTTGAATAAATTTCCCCACCAGCTCAGTGGTGGGCAGCTTCAACGCTTTCTCATTGCCCGCGCGCTGTTGCTAGACATTCAGTTTCTCGTGGCAGATGAGATCATAAGCATGCTCGATGCATCCAGACGAATCGATGTTCTTAACTTGCTGGCAGACCTCAAATCTCGTGGCCTATCTATCCTTTTCATAACACATGATCTCTCGCTGGGTTACTACATAAGCGAAAGAGCGGTGATTCTCTATAGAGGATGTGTTGTGGAGATGGGCTCGACAGAGAAAATATATTACAATCCGCTTCATCCATACACAAAGATGCTAATGGCCTCCGTTCCACGCCTGGATAAGAAATGGGAAGAGGTAGAGGTGGAGCTAAGGGCAATGGAGGCAGAGCTTAGCAGTGGCTGTGTCTATTACGAAAGGTGTCCAGTCGCAGACAAAGATGGAGGTTGTGCCAGAGACAGACCCACGCTGTTAGAGGCGGAGAGCGACCATTTTGTGGCGTGTATCCGCTATGCGGAGGAACGACCACCTTTGTATAAGGCTTCTTGATTGGAGCCTTCACTTTCGGAAAAACTATAGCACATTCCATGATCTTGCGGTAGATGTCAGCGTGAACGCGTTCAGGGTAGGGCTGGAATGGTCGCGACTCTTCCCAGGTGAAACGTTCGCCAAAGATACGAGCGATCTGAGGAGCGTTGCTGGCATGGATGCCGTTGAACACCACGGGGGAACAATGTTATGTTGCCAACAAGAACGCTGCAACATCACACATCGATGAACGAGACAGCGTAAAAGATGTATGGTCACATGGAAGGAGTCACGAATGTCAAAGGCAGAGTTGATTGGTCCCGAACTGCCCAACATTCCTTGGGAAAAACGCCCTTCTGAGTGCAATGAAGTCGTCTGGCGTTCAGAGAAAAACCCAATCATCACGCGCGATGCAGTGCCAGATGCGAACAGTATATTCAACAGCGCCGTCGTGCCTTTTGAAGACGGTTTTGCTGGCATATTTCGCTGCGATAACACGGCCAGAGTTATGCAACTCCATGCAGGAGTGAGCAAAGACGGCATCAACTGGGAGATAGAACCGAAGCGCATTCAGTTCAGGTGTGAAGACGATGAAATTGGCAACTTCGTTTACGGCTATGATCCACGTGTGTGCTGGCTTGAGGACAGATACTATATCACCTGGTGTAACGGTTACCACGGACCTACAATAGGCGTGGGTTACACCCATGATTTCAAGACTTTTTACCAGATGGAGAATGCTTTCTTGCCATATAACAGAAATGGTGTGCTTTTCCCTCGCAAGATAAGCGGGAAGTTTGCGATGCTCAGTCGACCTAGTGATAGAGGGCACACACCTTTTGGCGAAATATTCTACAGTGAAAGCCCAGATTTGATCCACTGGGGCCATCATAGACACGTAATGTCTCCCACTTGGGGTTGGCAATCCACCAAAATCGGTGCGGGGCCTACACCGATAGAAACGTCAGAAGGGTGGCTTATGATTTACCACGGTGTGCTTACTTCGTGCAACGGGTTTGTATACAGCTGTGGTGCGGCGCTATTGGATCTTGAGGAACCTTGGAAGGTAATTCACAGAACGCGTCCCTACCTGCTCAACCCAAGGGAATATTACGAATGCGTTGGTGATGTCCCAAATGTTACCTTCCCTTGTGCTGCCCTGTATGACCCACCGACAGGGCGCATGGCAATTTATTACGGCGGAGCAGATACGGTCACGTGTCTGGCATTTGCGGAATCCGATGAGCTCATTGATTTCATCAAAGAGAATTCTCTCTGAAGGATCAATGCGAAGGTCTGACGCCTCGATGCCGGGCATCTGACGGAAAGGGTCGGGTTCCAGGCGGTCACAAGCGAGACCGAGCTCACCTTGCCTCCGAGCTCTGTCTCGCTCTACATCTGGCGAGTACACGTTGTCGGTGACACTTCGGGATGCAGAAGCCGCGAGTTGGGCCACAACGACTTCGCCTTCCCCATTGGGGGAGAGCTATGAGGGAGTATGGGTAGTTGGATAACAAAATGGCAAAGGTGGTAGATCACCAGGACAGATATCTCCGCCACCTGACCGATGGGATCATGGCTTTCTGGATAAAGCATGGCCCGGATACCAGGCATGGCGGCTTCTACGGCGCCCTCGACCGGAAGGGCAACCCGCTCCCCTCCCTTCCGAAAGGTCTTGTACAGCACGCTAGGTTCCTCTGGTCCTTCTCTGCCGCTTACAAACTTGACCCGCAACCAGTGTATCACGATATGGCAGAGCGCTCGTTCAACTTTCTTCAGGAGCGCTTTTATGACCCAGTAAGACTCGGCTGGTATTACCTGGTCTCAGCGGAGGGCCTGCCCCTCAACAAGCAGAAGCATCTCTACGGGCAGAGTTTCGTCATCTATGGGCTGAGCGAATATTCCTTGGCCTTTGGAAACGAGGAGGCCCTCAGGCTTGCCCTTGATACATTTGGCGTGATGGACAGATTTGGTCATGACAGCCAATGGAGGGGCTACAGGGAATCCTTCTCAGAGGAGTGGGACCCCATTCCCCAGCATCCGGACTACGGGGTGAGTGGTGAGAGAAAGACCATGAACACTCATATCCACCTTCTGGAATCTTTCACCAATCTGTACAGGGCTTCCAAGGATGCGACGGTTAAGAACCGTCTTGAGGAGCTGATAGGTCTATGCGCGAATACCATCACCGACACAAGGAGGGGATGTGCCTTCCAGTTTTTCGAGCATGACTGGACGCCTCTCCCCTCCCCTGTATTCTATGGACACGACATAGAACTTTCCTGGCTCCTGACCGAAGCTGGCGATGTTTGTGGGATCAGCAACGTGAGTTCTATCCATGAACCCTCCCTGTCGCTTGCCAGAGGAGTGGCAAGGACCGGCCTCGACCGTGAGAATGGGGGAGTCTTTTATGAAGGTGACGAGAAGGGTAAGGCCACAGGAAAACAAAAAGTGTGGTGGGTTCAGGCAGAAGCCTTGGTAGGCTTTCTCAATGCCTATGCCTTGAGTGGCGACGAAAGCTTCATAGACGCATTTGTCAACGTCGAGGAATGGGTTTTTGCCCGCCAATTGGATAGGGAATACGGTGAGTGGCACCAAGAGATCACCCCTGAGGGCAAATGCAGGGGCGAAAAGGGCAGCCTCTGGAAGACCCCTTATCACAATGCAAGAGCATGCATAGAGCTCGTTCGGAGACTGAATCGCGTGCGTAAGTAAATGAAAGGGGCGACGAGCCGTGTCCGAATCCATCATCCTGAATCTGGATGGGAGGTGGAAGTTACGGGATTTCATGCCGGGTCAGGGGTTAGCGGCAGGCGCACACCTGCCTGACTATGATGATACAAGTTGGCACCCGGCTTCCGTGCCTGGAGACGTACATACAGCATTGGTGGAGATCGAACGCCTGTCGCCGCCCTTCTACAACATGAATGTGGAAACTTGCCAATGGGTGGAGTGCCAGGAGTGGTGGTATCGTACGACGTTCGAAGCGCCCTTGGCCGAAGACAACACCGAGACTTGGTATCTGCTGACCTTCGACGGCCTCGACACCTTCGCCACCGTCTACCTGAACGGGACCGAGATCGGCAGCCACCGGAACATGTTCATCGCCGCCACTTTTGACGTGACGGAGAATCTGCGCCTGGGTGAGCGCAACACGTTGGCTGTGCGCTTCGAGCCGGTGGTGGGATCCGTTAGCGAGCGGGAGATCGAAGGGCAGTGGGGCCGCAACCCCGAGCGGGCCTGGGTGCGTAAGGCGCAGTGCAACTTCGGCTGGGACTGGGCACCACGGCTGGTGAGCGTGGGCATCTGGCAGGGGGTGACGCTGCGCCGTTACGTGGGCGCTCGCCTGGGTGGGGTCTTCTTCAAGACCACGGCCATCAGCCCTCAAGCGGCAGAAGCGACCGTTGTCGTCGAGGCCGAGCGGTGGGCCGATGTGCCAGACCTGGAGGCGCAGATCACCCTGAGCAGGGGCGAGCAACAGCTAACCGACCAGGCCCCGCTGGCCAATGGCCGGGCGGAGGTAGCTTTCACCATCCCCGATCCCGCCCTGTGGTGGACCCACGACCTGGGGGAGTCGGCCCTCTACGAACTGGAGGTCGCCTTGCGGGCCAGCGGGAAGACCCTGGACACCCACTGCGAGCAGGTGGGCATTCGCACCATCGAGGTCGATCAATCGCCTGACCCGGATGAGCCGGGCACCAGGTTCTTCACCTTTGTGCTCAACGGGGTGAAGCTCTTCGCCAAGGGGGCCAACTGGATCCCGGCTGATTCCTTCGTGGCTCAGGTGGACGAGGCTCGCTACCGCGATCTCTTGGAGCTGGCTGTCGAGGCCAACATGAACATATTGCGGGTCTGGGGTGGTGGCATTTACGAGAAGGATGTCTTCTACCGTCTCTGCGATGAGGTGGGCATCCTGATCTGGCAGGACTTCATGTTCGCCTGTGCGCTATACCCCGACTTCGATCCCTATTTTATGGCCCAGGTGGAGCGGGAGGCGGAGGCGGTGGTGCGGCGGCTGCGCAATCATCCCTGCCTGGCCCTCTGGTGCGGCAACAACGAGAACGACTGGATAAGCGACATGTACAACTGGCAGCGGCCGGGGCGGGACTTCTCGGGCAAGAGGATTTACCATGAGCTGTTGCCGCCCATCGTCGAGCGGTTGGACGGCACCCGGCACTACTGGCCCTCCAGCCCCTATGGCGGGAACGACCACAACTCCGCCGAGGAAGGAGACCGCCACAACTGGCAGGTCTGGCATGGTGCTGTGTTCCCCCGCCGCTTCGGCGAGGAGCCGAAGCGAGACCTCTCGCCGGAGGGCATCTCCTACCGCCACTACGCCGAGGACCCGGCCCGCTTCATCAGCGAGTTCGGCATGCAGGCCGCGCCGGTGTTGGAGACGCTGCGACGCAACGTGCCAGCTACGGCCCTGCACCTCTACAGCCCGGAGCTGCTCTACCGCAACAAAGACAAACCTAAAGGCAAAGGGGACATGTTGATGCTGGCCCACACCGGCCTGCCCAACTCGCTGCAGGAATACCTCGACTTCTCCATGATCTGTCAGGCCGAGGGGCTGAAGTTCGGTATCGAACACTATCGGCGGCGGAAGTTTCACTGCAGCGGGACTCTCTTCTGGCAGTTGAACGACTGCTGGCCGGGCCTCAGTTGGAGCGTGCTGGATTATTACCTCTTCCCCAAGGCCGGCTACTTCTACGTCAAGAGGGCCTACGCGCCGGTGTTAGCCTCCTTCAAAGGGGAAGTGGATGGTGTCTCGTTGTGGATCACCAACGACATTCTGGAGGAGTTCGTGGACACGGTGACCATCTTTCACGGCGACTTCTCAGGCCAGGAGCTGTACGAGGAAGTTCTAGAGGTCCGAGTGCCAGCCAACGCCTCTGTGAAAGTCCGGCATCTCTCCTTCGATGAGCTAGGCATCGAAGATCCCTGGCAGGAGTATTTGGCCGTGCGCTCCCGAAGCGGTTCGTTCCCTGATAACCGCCACTTCTTCGCGGAGGTCAAGGATCTGAAACAGCCGAAGCCCAACTTGACGGTGAAGATCACTGAGGGGAGCGATGGGAGATACGAGGTCAGGGTAGCCACCGACACCTACGCCTACTTTGTCAAGCTGGTCGTACCCATAGAGGGCACTAAGTTCAGCGATAATTACTTCGACCTCTTTCCCGGCCAGGAGCGGGTCATAGAGGTCTGGAATGAGACAGGCCGGCGGCTCCAGGAGGGGGATATAGCGGTGAGTTGCCTCTAGGCCAGCGCAACCCTTCGGCAAACTCAGGGTTGTCGCGAGTTTGTCAAACTACATGCCAAAGCCTTTAACACCGTGGCCTTTTCCGTTTATCCGCCTGTAGTGGTATCGCCTATGATGACCTACGATCAAGAGGTCGAGAGACACTATAAACACAACTTCATCGTCAATGTCCTGGACTTCTCCTTCTACTCCCTGGGCTTGAGCTTCGCTTCCCTCACGACGATCCTGCCCCTTTACCTCAGTCACCTGACGACATCCACCATCCTCATCGGCCTGATACCGGCTCTGGCCAACACGGGCTGGACCCTGCCCCAGCTCTTCACGGCCAACTACGTGGGGCAACTGCCCAGAAAGAAGCCCTTTATCCTGGCCGTCAGCACCAACGAGCGCCTGCCCTTCCTGATCCTGGCCCTCAGCATCCTCTGCTGGCCGCGGGCTTCGGCGGGGGCCTCCCTGACCCTCTTCTTCGCCCTCGTCGCCATGTACAGCGTCAGCGGTGGCCTGGTGGGCACAGCCTGGCAGGACTACATCGCCAAGCTCATCCCCCTGCGGCGCCGGGGCATCTTCTTCGGCGTCGCCAGCTCACTGGGCGGTATCCTGGGGGCGTTGGGAGCCTATGCTTCTTGCTTCATCCTCGAACGATACGCCTTCCCGACCAGCTTTGCCATCTGCTTCCTCATGGCTTTCGTGGCCATGAGCTTTTCGTGGGGCTTCCTGGCCCAGGGCAGGGAGCCGATCCACCGCAGCTCCAAGCCTCGTATCCCCGATAGAGAGTACTGGCAGCACCTGCCGGCTGTCCTGCACCAGGATAGGAATTTCACCCTTTATCTGCTGAGCCGGGCTGTGATCATCCTGGGGGGGATGGCGGGCGGCTTCATCACCGTCTACGCGGTGGGCCGGTTTCAGATCCCTGATCAGACGGTGGGTTGGTTCACGGCTGCTCTCCTGGTCGGCCAGGCCATCAGCAATCCCCTGCTGGGCCACCTGGGTGACCGGAGGGGTCACAAGTTGATCATAGAGCTTTCAACCATCATCTGGGTGCTGGCCATGGCCCTCACGTTGATGGCCGATTCCGTGGCCTGGTTCTACCTGGTCTTCGCCTTGATGGGGGGTGCCAGTTCAGGGTGGCTTTCGAGCATGAGCATCACCTTCGAGTTCTGCGCTCCTGAGGATCGCCCCACTTACATCGGCCTGACCAACAGCCTGTTGTGGCCTTTCGTCTTTTTGGCTCCTCTGCTGGGCGGCTGGCTCGCCGGCGGCCCGGGTTACCGGGAACTCTTCGCCGCTGCCCTGGTGGTGAGCTTAGCTGGCTACGCTCTCCTGCACTGGACAGTGCGGGAGCCGCGCCAGGTGGTGTCCTGAGCTTGCTGCCAGAGTGCGGTGAAAGTGGTTGCCGGGTAAGATGCCGGGACCGGGCTGAACAGGGAGCTAGTCGCCTGAAGCACCAGTTGACGGAGGGTCTCATGAAAGGATCAAATCGCATGTCTGCCAAAGACGACATTTACATCAGCGGTGCTATCGAATGGGCGATGGACAAGCTCGGTTCCACCGATTGTGCGTACAAGTGTTACGTCTTCGTTGAAGATGCATATGAATTGGGCAACAACATATGGCTTGATGGTCAGGGATGTACGGCCAAAGAAGCTGCTAACGCGTGCAAAGTGCAGGATTATGAGGGTGTCCCACCCAAGAGAACATATGTTTGATGTGATTGCTGGGGAGCTTTCAAGGGTGAACATCGCAACTGGGGCCACATCGGCCTATCCATTGGCAACGGAAAAGTCATCCACGCTTGGGGCGGCGAAGTCCGTGTGGACAACTATCTGGCAGTCCAAGACCCGAACGCTCCGGGATGGACGAGGCCAAGATACATTGGGTGGGTTCCGGTGTCAGAAATAGTGAGGGGGATGACTGTTCGCTAAGACATGGAAAGTAAGCCCGCCCCCATCTGGGCACAATGAAAAGGAGAAATTATGCGCTACGGATATTTCGACGATGAGCGCCGTGAATACGTCATCACGCGGCCTGATACCCCTCTGCCGTGGATCAACTACCTGGGGAGCGGGGCATACTTTGGCCTGATCTCCAACACCGCTGGTGGTT
>DMLA01000177.1 GCA_003453555.1 Chloroflexota bacterium
TCATCTTGCGGAGAGCGCGTTTCCGCTGCTTGCGACGCAACTCACCTTTGGAGACAAACCATCTCTTTTCGCGACAAACGCTAAGAATCCTCGCCTGTGTCACTTCCTTCCGGAACCGTCTCAAGAGTTCCTCTTGCGACTCGCCAGGCCTCAAAGTCACTGTGGCCACTACATACCTCACCCCCTTCCAAGTAAGATCTATGCCTGTCTCAGGCTAAGGCCCATCCGTCTCCGAGCGGGATCGATGTTCAAGATGCGCGCCTTCACCACATCCCCTTCTCGGACCACGTTGTGGGGGTGCAAGAAGTTCCCTTCTGCCAACTCGGAGATGTGAATCAGACCCTCTAACCCTTCTTCAACACGCACAAAGGCGCCAAAATCGACCACGTTAGTTACAGTCCCTTCCACAATCTGACCCACCTCGTATTTCTCAGCGGCAAGGGACCAAGGATCCGGCTCTAGACGCTTGAGACTTAGGGCCACCCTCTTACGCTCCCTATCCACATCAAGGATATAGACATCTGTCTCCTGGCCCACCTCCAAAACTTCTCCAGGGTGCTCCACGTGACGCCAAGAGAGTTCGGAGATATGTAGCAGCCCATCGAAGCCGCCCAGATCCACAAAGGCACCAAAATCGCACAGCCTGGTCACCTGACCCCGTCGCACCTCTCCTGGGATGAGGTTCTCCAGAAGCCCCTGGGGGTCCTCAATCCATCCCAGTGCCCTTTGAGAGAGGACGAGGCGTCCCCTCTCGGGTTCTACCTCGATGATCTTCAGCCTAAGAGGTTGGCCTACACGAAGAGCCAACTCCTCCCTCAACTCTTCTTCTTTCAGGCCGCTGGGAAGGCCATCTAGATGGGAAACGGGGACGAAGCCTGTGATCCCCTTCCAATCCACCAGGAGCCCTCCACGATTGCACCCCTTCACTTGAAGTTCCAGGATCTCTCCCTTAGAGAGGCTGTCCTCAGCGGCTCGCCAAGCCTCCTCATCCATTCCTTGAAGGGTCTCCGCCTCTTCTACAACCTCCTCCCCCAAGGACCTCGCCTGCTCCGCCTCTCCCAGAAGCGATTCCCAGTAGCCTTCGTCGAGACTCTCCTCTCCCGAGGCCGTTACATCCTCCATGCTCAATCTCCCCAAAGACACCAAAAATTCTCGGTCTTTCCCCCGACTACCAGCGCCGCCGAGACCCCTGATACCTCTTGCCAGAGGAGAATCATAAAGGGCAATGGTCATTGCTACCGCCGGCCATCACCCCCAGGAGCCAAATAGACTCCTTAAGAGGAGCGATCGCCCACCCCGCACCCCCATCAGCAAGAGGCACGCGCC
Source organism: Chloroflexota bacterium (assembly GCA_003453555.1). GTDB lineage: Bacteria > Chloroflexota > Anaerolineae > UBA7937 > UBA7937 > UBA7937. The sequence continues at coordinate 1,327 of DMLA01000177.1, forward strand.
TCGCGCTAGGAGATAGACCTACACACCTGCGATTATATTCTACCAAGAAGTTATTGTCAAGCGCAAACAGAGTGTTACGTAACATCTAAACTGTCCTAGCTTTGTAACATCTGAACTGTGCGCTATTCTACCGTCCTTCTAAAAGAAGGAAAGACCCCAGGGAGCTGAGGACCATGCTGGTGATCGAGGAGAGAAGAAAGGTGATGCGCGACTCCACCATCTCTCTATGGCCACCGATACCGAGTTCCGCCAGGATACATCAACTGTCGGATCTGGGTCAAGATCATCTTTTCCCTACGGGATCCTGTAAGGAGAGGCGATGGGAAAGACCATTTGGAAGCAAGGGTTGTACGTAAAGTATCCCTGTGGGAAAGGTCTAGCCTTGAGCCTTACCCAAACTCAACAACCGGACAGTTTAGATGAGAAAAACCGGACAACTGAGATGTTAAGTTACACAGAGGTCACCCTACAATGAAGGAGAAGCCTTCCACCATATTCCGCAGCGGCTCCAGGAGATAATCTAGATAGATCCCCAGGAGAAGAGAGGTACCCACCAAAGTTACGATCATGAGCGCTGCCAAGAGAGGCTCCTTTCCCCCCGCGGATCTTTCCCCCCTTCCCAGGATGGGGGTGAGCGAACGGAGATAGCCCCAAGCGATACCCAAGCCCCCCAGGATGAGCCCAAAAGTGTAGAGGGGGTTGTGAGAGAGGAGAGCGAGGTAGATCGGCCACCGGGTGGCGAACCCTGTCAGGGGGAAGCCCGCTAGGGTCAGCCCCCCCAGGATATACCCCAGCGTGGCCCAAGGGAGGGCCCTGGCCACACCCATAGGCATGGCATATCTCTCGCCTCCATACCGCTCGCTTATGACCCCCCAACCCATAGCCACCAACGCTATAGCCAAGGATCGGTTGATCAGATGAGCCATAGCCCCGGCGACCCCTACTCCAGAGGCGGTCCCTAAGCCTACCAGGATGAGACCTAAGTTGCTTATCGCTCCATAGGCTAGAAGGCGCCCTGGAGCCCTCTCTAGGAAGGCGAAGACCCCCCCTCCCAAAGCGGTGATGAGGCCAGACACCAGAAGTACATCGAAGGCCTCGCGGCCCAGCCAAGGCTGGCGGTCAAGAAGCCCCACCATCAGAGATAGGGCCACCACCTGGTAGAAACCGAGGAGGAAAGTGGCGACCATAGGGGGGGCCTCCTGGGCCACCGCAGGGAGAAAGAGATGAAAGGGCACCACGGCCAGTAGTATCCCGAACCCCAGGGTCAAAGCCGTCATCGCCAGCCGCACGGAGACCAGATCCTCTGGATAGAGGGCCACGAGATCGAAAAGATGCGTGGAGAAGATAAGACAAGAACCGGCTATGATCAAAGGGACCAGATACCCCATGGCCACCCTTGGATCCGCCCGTGGACCCCCTTGGATCAGAAAGGCGAGGGTTATCCCCGCCAACTCCAAGAGAAGGACCGCCAGGAGAAAGTTATCGACCATCGCCGAGCCGGCGAGAAGCCCCAAGGTAACCAGAAGGAAGGGGAAAAAGGACCAGCCTTGGGATAGGTGCCAGGAATAGAGGAAGAGGAGAACGGCTCCAGCGAAAAGGAAGAGAAGGAGCCACCGCCGCCAAGGGTCGAAAAGAAGCCCCCTTCCCAAGATCCAGACCGTCTGATCGGGAGGGAGCAGGAAGCATATAACCGCTACCGCCAGACTGGTCCCCGCGGAAAGAAGAGCGGCGATAGCGGAGCGGCGACGGAAGAGATAGGCCCACGGCGCCATGATCCAAGGCACGACGATGATCCAAAGAGGGGTCATCTTTCCACCCCTCTACGGGCCAACTCCACCGCTTCCAGGTAAGGAATCGCCAGGGCCAAGAGGATGTTCACCAAACCTAAGAGACCGGCTACCAGGAGGCTCCTCTCCCAAGTGGTGAAGAGCAACTCGAAGCCGATCTGGAAGGTGAGAAGTCCCAAACCCATGCGGAAGGGGCCTCGACCCAGAATCGCGGTCCAGAGCCCCATAGCCATCAAGAAGTTAGAAGCGAAGGCCAGAGGGGTCGGTACCCCTTCCCAGGGGTATTGGTGGAGCAACCCATAGGCTATCAGCCCCATCAGTGCGGAACCGACCAAGCGAAAAGGGAAGGAGGTAGCGAACGTTGGCTCCTGGCTCGCTATTTTTGCGGGGGGTTTTCTTCGGCCCCGCCATGCGGTAGGGCAAAGGATAAAGAAGATCACTCCTCCTGTCGCTATCTTGGCTAGGGCGAGGGGAGGAGAAAGGAAGCCGGAGAGAAGAAAGCTCACCAGAGCATACTGAGTGAGAAGGGCTAAAAGGGAGATCCGCCACTCCTCAACTACGGCGATCAGGCCGGCGGTGAAAAGCAACCCCCAAACTAATTGTTCCCCTGAAAATAGCATCGATCCCTCACTGCAGGCTTACCCTCTCAACAGGAAAAGAGCCACTATGAAAGCCAAGAGGAGGAGCCAGGCCAAAGACCCCCCTTCAACCACCATCACTACTCCCCTCAAGCCAGAGCATATCTTTGCTCCTACCCCCTCTAGGGCTCCATAGAGCCCCTCTAGATCCAAGTACGAAAGTATCCCTGTCCCTCGGGATCTCCCACGGGATCCCTGCGGGACCTGCGGGATGGGAAAGGAGAACCGTTCCCAGAAAGGCCCGGCTCTCTGCAGCAACCGCTCCTGGAAGCGTACGAAAGTATCCCTGTGGGAAAAGATCAGATAGCCCAAGAAAAGGGGCAAAACTATGGCCGTCCAGATAGGAAGAGAAGAAGGCGCGCCCCATAATTGGGCAAGGGAGGGGAACGACTCAGAGATCGCCTCCGGTCTCACCAAGGCTATTTGAGGGTGGAGCCCCAGGATGACCAAGGGAAGGACCAAGAGCCAAAGCATAACCATAGAGGCCCATCCCCCGTGCCCTTCCAGGCGATGGTCAGACCAGCGAGTGATGAATCTAAGAAGAGGCACGACGATCAAGGCCGAACTCAAGGCCCCTAGACCCACTATCAGCCCTTCGCCCTGCTGGAGAAGAGAGTCGTAGATCAGCCAGCGAGCAGCGAACCCCGCCGTTAGAGGAAAACCACACAAAGAGGCTACCCCCATGCCCAAAGCAACCTTAACTACCAGGCGCTGACGAGGGTTGCTGGGCAGCACCTCCATCCCCACCCGGAGAACGGTCAGAGCCAAGATGAGGCTCACCGTTAGCAGTAGAACGGCCTGCCCATCGCTCGCACCTCCAGCCAAGAGACCCAAGGCTAATAGCCCCATCTGGCTTTGGGCCAGGTAGAGACAGAGTCTCTTCTCCCTCGGGATCTCCCACGGGATCCCTTTGGGACCTGTGGGATTTCGCCAGGTAGAGAGAGCCCCGTAGAAGAGGGCTAACCCAGCCAAGAGAAGGAGAACCGTTCTCGGAACCCCCACCAGCCGCGGCCATCCGTAGAAGGTCAAAAAGTAGCCTCCCGTGGCCAAGGTGACTGTTTGCAAGGCGCTCCCTGAGAGAAACGGTATCTCCTCCGCGGCGATATGAACCATCTGAACCGGATATAGCCCCCAGCGAACCCAAGAGGCGAGAAGTATAAAGAGGGCCAAGAGTTGGGGGCTCACAGGGGAGCCCTCCAAAGAGGCGGTGGCCAGGAGGGAGAAGAGAAGAGCCAAGCCGGCGGTGAAATTGATGACCATGGCTCTGGTCGCCGTGCGGGGTGAGGCTCCCTGGGCGAGGACAAAGAGGATACTCAAGTCCAAGAGCCCCCAGCCAAGATAGAGGGTGAGAGGGTTATGAGAGAGGAGAAAGAGGAGGGCTCCAGCCGCTAAAAGCAAAGTTGAAACCAAAACGGGTGGCTCCTCTCTCTCTGAGAATCGAACCCCTATACTCACCAGGAGGACGAAGGTGACTAGCAGGGCAAAAATCAAACCGGGCCCTCCGGCGTAGAGGAGAAGGCCTGTCTCCTCCGGGCCGCGGAGAAGTAAAATGCCGGGGCGAGCAACCATGCCCACCGTGAAGAGAAAAGCGGCTGCCGCTGATAGCAGCGCCAGAAGCCTAGAATACCGAGGGCTAAAGAAGAAAACTAAGAGAGCACCCCCCAGGAGGGCTGCTAGAGGAGCGAGATAGAGTAGCCCCCCCTCCTGAACAACGCTCATTGGCCGACGACCTCCACCTCATCCCCTACTTCGGCGCCCAACAGATCTCGTGCACTGCCGTTAACCACCGCCACCGCCAACTCCTCAGAACTATCGATATAGGCGATCACCTCCCCCTCCTGGCCCTCGGCGTAGGTTCGGGAAAGCCCAACGATCTCCCGGTTTCGAACCCTCACCTTGATCTCTCTCCACGATAGTAGGTCTCGCCGGTAGATATTGGTCAAGAGGTTCCCAAAGCGATCGATATGAGCCACTTGGCCCTTGAGTTTTCCTTCCCCCCTCTCTGCCTGGGGAAGAGGGAAGGTCACCAGATCGTTCACCTCCTCCCCGAAAGCGAAAGGTGGAACACCCAAGGAGAGATGGGCGGCTACCGGAGCGAAGATATCGCGGCCATGGAAGACGGGGGAGATATAAGGCAGCCAGAATTCTGGGTTACTTATATCGATGATATGCTTAATTGCACGGCGGGCATCATGGACCACGTAGGTAAGGACGCCGTTGTCGGGGGCCACAAAGAGAGCCTGGGCTGTTTGAACGATCAAGGCTCGACGTTCGCTCCCCACGCCAGGGTCGACAACCACCAGATGGATGGTGCCCCCAGGGAAATAGCGGTAGTGGCGCGAGAGGACGAAAGCCGCCTGGGTGATGTTTTGGGGCTCGATATCGTGGCTGAGATCTACTATCCTGGCTTGAGGGTTTATGCCGTATATCACCCCTTTCATCACCCCCACGTTGCCATCCTGCATCCCGAAATCGGTGGTCAAAGTTATGAGCCCCGTGGGCTTCAAATCTGCCTCCTCGTCTCGCAGTTTGACGCTCTCTACCCCCTATGCTATCATCACGGTATCCAATTCTAGCATTTTGCTCCTCTCAGTGCAACGAACCAAAAGTGGAAAAAGAGACCCTTCTGACCGAGGACCAGATAGACCTTACTAGGCAGAAGAAGGCTAAGGAGTACGCCCGCCTCAGACACCGCCTGCTTTTGGCGAACCTGGCTTTAGGAGGCATATACCTCCTCGCCTTTCTCCGAGGGCCCTCCCAAGCCCTCAAGGCTTGGTCCCTACACTTGACCTCCCACCCCTTCCTAGCGCTGGCTCTCTACTTTTGGGCCTGGGCCCTAATCTACGGAGTATTGCTCTTCCCTCTGGAGTATTACGGTGGCTTCGTCCTCCCCCACCGATACGGCCTCTCCACCCAGACCCATAAAGGGTGGGGGCTCGACCGTGCCAAGAGCCTCTTTTTGGGCCTCCTCTTGGGGACCCTAATCCTGGAGGTGATCTACTACCTGCTGCGGGCTTACCCTTCCCTTTGGTGGTTGATAGCCAGCCTCTTTATCTTACTTCTCACCACCCTCCTCACCAATTTAGCCCCGCTCCTCATTCTCCCCCTCTTCTTCCGGCTCACACCCCTACCTGAGGGAGAGATCGCAAAGAGGCTGACCGACCTAGCCGAACGAGCGGGCACCAAGGTGCGAGGTGTCTTCACCATAGATCTCAGCAGCAAGACCAGAGCAGCAAACGCCGCCCTCATAGGCCTGGGGAATACCCGCCGCATCGTATTGGGCGACACCCTCTACGAGGGCTACACCCCCGATGAGATAGAGACCATCCTGGCCCACGAGTTGGGCCACCACGCCCATGGCGACATGGCCCGAGGCATCATCCTTCAATCGGCGCTTACACTCTTCGGATTCTACTTAACTCATCGGGCCTTGAACTGGGGAGTCCCTCTTTTGGGCCTTAAGCCCCACGATATCGCCGCCTTGCCCCTCTTCGCTCTGACTATGGGCGCCTTTCTAGTGATAACCACCCCTTTGGCCAACCTCTACTCCCGTTCCCGGGAATGGGCGGCTGACCGGTACGCTTTAGAGCTAACTCGCCATCCAGAAGCCTTCATCTCCGTGATGGCTAAGTTGGCCAACCAAAACCTGGCCGAGGTGGAGCCTGAGCCCTGGGTGGAGTTTCTCCTCTATAGCCACCCAGCGATAGGTAAGCGGATTAAGCAAGGGAAAGAGTTTAAGAGAGCCCTGTCTGTCCGCCGACCCCCTTACAGCCGCCACGGTAACTACCAGAAGTATCTTAACCCCAACCCTCTGCAGCAGTATCTCATCCGGCGTTTCCACCAACGGGTGGGAGAACTGGTGAGAGAGACGGGGGCTATCCGCATCCTCGATGCCGGCTGTGGCGAAGGGTTCACCATCGAGCGGCTGGATAGCACCTTTTCTATCCAAGGGGTGGATAACGAACTCTCCTCCTTACTAGAAGCGAGAGAGAGGAACCCCCACTCTGATTTCTATCTGGGCGATATTCGAGACCTGCCCCTCGCCTCCCAGGCCTTCCCCCTGATACTCTGTTTAGAGGTCCTAGAGCACCTTCCCGACCCCCATCCCGCTCTTGAGGAGTTGAGAAGGGTGACCTCCCGCTACTGCTTGATCAGCGCCCCCCACGAGCCCTTCTTCAGGCTAGCCAATCTACTGAGAGGCAAGAACTTGAGAGCCTGGGGTAACGACCCGGAGCATATCCATAATTGGACGGCCGGAGAGTTCATCCGCCTCCTGGAGGGGTACTTCGAAATCGAGAAAGTGGTCTACCCTTTCCCTTGGGTGATAGCCTTGTGTCGCCAAGCGTGAGAAAACGGACGGCTCTCAGCATCCTCATCGCCCTCTACATCGCGCTCTTCTCCTTTATGTCCATTCGGAGGCATGAGACCCTCTACTCCAACGCCTTCGACCTAGGGAATATGGACCAGGCGCTCTGGAACACCCTCCAGGGACGGATCCTTAGGTTCACCAACTGGTCAGGAGGGACAACCCGCCTGGCCGCCCACGTGGAACCGATCCTCATACCCCTCTCCCTCCTCTATATTTTGAGGAGCGACCCAAGAACCCTTCTCGTTTTCCAGACGGTGGTCATGGCCCTAGGCGCTCTCCCAGCCCACTTTCTGGCCCGTCTCAAACTGAAAAACGATTGGGCTGCTCTCCTCTTCCCCTTGGCCTATCTCCTCTCCCCCGCCCTTGAGGCCGCCAACCTATCCGATTTCCACGCCGTATCTTTGACGCCGACCCTTCTCCTTTCAGCCCTCTACTTCTTAGAAAAAGGTAACTACCGGCTCCTTTCCCTTTTTTGTCTCCTGGCTATGGCTTGCAAGGAGGAGATCTCGCTTTTGGTGGCCATGATAGGACTCTACCTTTTGGCCCGCCACCGAAAGTGGCGACTGGGGCTGGCCCTAATAGCGGTGGGGAGCCTTTGGTTCCTCCTCTCTCTCCTGGTCATCATCCCCCACTTCAGCCTCGCCGGTCGCTACCCTTATCTCTCTCGCTACGCCCATCTGGGCACCAGCCCAAAAGCGCTCATAGATAACCTCCTCACCAACCCCACCTCCCTATTTTCTCTCCTTCTAGCCCCCCAGAAGGTAGCCTACATTAAGGGTCTTCTCCTCTCCATAGGCCTGGTTCCTCTTCTGGCTCCCGAGGTAGCCCTCCTCTCCCTGCCCTCCCTGGCCATCAACCTTCTCAGCACCTCCCCCTGGATGTTCTCCGGAGGGGCTCACTACTCAGCACCACTTGTCCCTTTCTTCCTTGCCGCTGGCATACATGGTGTGACACGACTAGGAGAGTGGTTAAGCCCCCGGTTAGGCCACAAAAGAGGTCTCGTCGCTCCCCTTCTGGTGGCCCTGGTCATCATCGTTCTCCATCACCGTCAAGGGGGTTTCTCCCCCCTGGCCGAGGGGGTCGAGATACCGAGCCTTACACCCCATCACCGCCTTTTGCCCGCCTTCACCCGCCTCATCCCCCCGGAGGCTTCCCTCTCCGCCCAGACGGCCCTCAACCCTCACGCAAGCGAGCGGGAAGATCTCTACCTCTTCCCCGAGGGCCAGGAAGCGGACTACATCTTCCTCGATGTCACCACCTCGACATACCCCCTCACCATCCCTGAATACAGAGGGGAGGTGCAGGAACTCCTCGATAGCGGCCGATATGGGCTGCTCGGGGCCCAAGATGGTTACTTGCTTCTTAAGAGAGGAGGAGGCTCGCCGATTCAACTCCCGGAAGGGTTCTTCTCCTTCGTCAAAGCCCGGGGGATAGACCACCCCTTAAGTATAAGGTTCGGGGAAGAACTGGAACTCCTGGGGTACGAGGCAAAACGGGTGGATTACCTAGTGGGGAAGAAAGGGAGTTATGAATTCACCCTCTATTGGCGGGCCCTGGAGCCGTTGGAGAAGGATTATCAGATAGCACTCCTTTTCGCCCGGGAGGATGGGGCTCTGGTGCATAGCGTAGTTCACCATCCGGCCACCGCCTGGTACCCCACCCACCTCTGGAAAGAGGGTGAGGTGATCGCC
>DMLA01000254.1 GCA_003453555.1 Chloroflexota bacterium
TGATGAACGGGGTGGTCAACCTGGCTACCACCATACCCTCGTCACCGGGTTATGTGGGCACCTTCGACGCCCCAGGCATAGAGATCCTGGACTCCTTTGGAGTCAACCGCGACATCGCCACCGCCTACACCTTGGTCCTCCATGCGGCCCTCTGGTTCCCCATCACCGCTCTCGGTGCATACTATATGTGGCGGGAGAACCTGGATCGGGAAGTGGAAAAGAGAGAGGAGAAAGGAAGCCTGGTAACATCTATAGAGAAGGAGTCCCTATGAAGGTAGGGGTCATCGGCGGAGGCATCACCGGCCTGACCGCCGCTTATGAACTAGCAAAGAGAGGATATGCAGTCTCCCTTTTCGAGAGCGAACCGGATCTGGGGGGCCAAGCCGCCACCTTCCCCATCGAAGGAACGCGCCTGGAGAAGTTCTACCACCACATCTTCACCAGCGATAGGGAGATGATAGCCCTCATCGAGGAACTGGGTCTGGCAGAGGAGATGCGGTGGCTCCCCTCCAAGGTGGGCATCTATTATGAGAAGGAGATCTACGACTTCGTTACCCCCCTCGATCTTCTCCGCTTCCGCCCTCTGGGCCTCTTCCAACGGTTACGGACGGGGTTAGTCACCTTGTACTTGCAACGGTTCGCTAATTGGCGGAACCTGGAAAATGTGACCGCCCTGGAATGGGTGAGGCAAAACGTGGGCCAGCAACCGTATGAGGTGATCTTTCGCCCTCTCTTGCGAGGTAAGTTTGGCCAGCACGCAGATGAGATAAGCATGGCTTGGCTATGGAGCAAATTCAAACACCGGGTCGCCTCCCGGGGCCCGGCGATGCAAAGGGAACTTCTGGGCTATATGGAAGGGAGTTTTCAGGGTCTCATCGATAGGCTGGCAGAACGGATCGGTGAATTGGGCGGAGAGATATATCAAGGCAGCCCGGTCAAGAGAGTACTCATCGAAGGGAACAGGGTCACAGGGTTGGAGACAGAGAGCACCGAGGGGGGCATTGAGCATCGCTTTCCCCTGGTCATAGCCACGGTCCCTTCTTTCGTCTTTCTAGAGATAGCCCCAGAGTTGCCTGAAGCGTACGAGGCCCGCTTGCGTCAAGTAGAGTATCTGGGGGCCGTCTGCCTGGTTCTCTCGTCGAAGGAGCCCCTTTCCCGCATATACTGGTTGAATATAAGCGATACCGGCTTCCCCTTTGTGGGAGCCATAGAGCAGACCAACTTCATCCCCCCTGAGGTCTACAACGGCAAACACATCGTTTACCTCTCCAACTACCTTTCCCGCCATGACCCCAACTATCATCTCCCTCCCGAAGAGTTGTTGACCGCCTATCTCCCCTTCCTGAAGAAGATAAACCCGTCCTTTGATGAAGGCTGGATAGAGGAACTCTGGCTCTTCCGGGCCGACGCCGCCCAGCCGATCATAACCTGTGACTACTCGGAAAGGATCCCCCCTCTTTGGACGCCCGTCGAAGGGCTCTACCTAGCCAATACCAGCCAGATCTACCCTCAGGACAGGGGGATGAACTACAGCGTTCGGTTGGGCCAGAGGGCCGCCGAGATCGTGGAAAGGGTTGAAAAGGGGGAAACCCTGTGATATGATACCGTTTACCTATCTCTTTTCCATTGAGGTGTTCCCATGAGAAAGATCTGCGTTATCGGCGCTGGATATGTAGGGTTAGTCACCGGAACCTGCTTCGCTGATCTGGGCAACCAGGTCACCTGCGTCGACATCGACGAGGAGAAGATCGCCAAACTTAAAGCGGGCACCATCCCCTTTTACGAACCCGGCCTGGAGGAGATGGTACGACGTAACGCCCAAAGCGGCCGCCTCCGTTTCACCACCTCTTATCCCGAGGGGATCAAAGAGGCCGAGTTCGTATTCATCGCTGTGAATACCCCTTCCGGTGCGGAGGGAGAGGCGGACCTTAAATATATCCGCATGGCTGCGGAGGGGATCGCTAAGGTCATGGACCACCCCCTCATCATCGTCAACAAGAGCACCGTGCCCATCGGCACCGGCGACTGGGTGGCCGAGATCGTGGAGGAGTATGCCGATCCAAAGATCAAATTCGCCGTCGTTTCCAACCCCGAGTTCCTGCGGGAAGGGGCGGCCATCGGCGATTTCCTCAACCCTGACCGGATCGTCCTGGGCTCCACCAACCTTGAGGCCGCGGAACAGGTAGCCCAACTCTATCTATCTCTGAGGGCTCCCATCATGATCACCGACTTGCGCACCGCAGAGATGATCAAGTACGCCTCCAACGCCTATCTGGCCAACCGCATCTCCTTCATCAACGAGATCGCCTCCGTCTGCGAGAAACTGGGAGCCGATGTGAAAGAGGTAGCCATAGGGATGGGGTATGATAAGCGGATCGGCCCGGACTACCTAGATGCCGGCCTGGGCTGGGGCGGCTCCTGCTTCCCCAAGGATGTTAAGGCCCTCGAGCATATGGCCTCCATTCACGGCTGCCATCCCCAACTCTTAAGGGCGGTGATGGAGATCAACCGAGATCAAAGGAGGCGGATCATACAGACCCTCCGAGAGATAGTGGGCACCTTGCACGGGAAGACCATCGGCATATTGGGACTAGCCTTCAAGCCCAACACCGACGATATGCGCGAGGCCCCCTCAATCGAGGTGATCCACCTTTTGACCAGTGAGGGAGCACGCATAAAAGCCTATGACCCCGTGGCCATGGAGGTGGCCAAAGGCATCCTCCCCGAGATCACTTACTGCCAAGACGCCTATGAGGTGGCTAAGGATAGCGACGCCCTCATCGTGGTCACCGAGTGGAACGAGTTCAAGCACTTGGATATGGCCCGCATAAAGAGCCTGATGAGACAGCCTGTCCTCATCGATGGCCGGAATATATACGACCCTCAGAAGGCAGGCGAACTAGGCTTCATCTATCGGGGCGTGGGCCGGGGGTATGAAGAGAAAAACGCCCTGCCCGCCAAGATCATGCATGGGGAGAGGATAGAGGAGATCGAAGAGGCGGCTTCGTAGGATGGCTACTACGTTGTCCGTAGGAGTGGATATAATAGAGATCGAGCGCATCGCCAAGGCCCTAGAGCGCTTTGGCGATCGCTTTCTTGTGCGCATCTACACCCGGGCCGAAGTTGACCACTGTCGGGGGAGGGTAGCGGAACTTGCCGCTCGCTTCGCGGCCAAGGAAGCGATCTCCAAGGCCCTAGGAACGGGGATATATGGCCTATCCTGGCCGGAGATGGAGATCCTCCCCGACCCCCTCGGCCAGCCCCAGGTTCATCTACACGGCTCTGCCCTGGAGCGTGCTCATGTTTTGGGACTAACGGATTTCGCTGTTAGCCTTTCCCATTCGCAAGAGTACGCCATAGCCTTCGTGGTAGCCGCTCGGAAGTAGCCTTCCTTAGAGATAAACAGCGTACCATTTTCCTATTGCCACCCCTGTCCGAGTCTGTTATTCTTAACATGGTGGAAAGGCTTAGAGCACCGTACCGAATAATTCTCCTTCTGATGGGGCTCATCGTGTTGGCTAGTGTAGCAAGTGTAGCATGGGTGCTCCCATTGCCCTTCTCCAGCCACTTCAGAGAGAACATTCTGCGCCTGGGCCTCATACCGATGGCCTATCTCACCGTCCTCTACCCCCTCAACAGTGGATTGGGGGGTCATGACGAAGGGTGAAAAGAAAGACGAGAGAATGAGGGCTGAGGAAAAGTACAAAGCCCTGGTAGAGACCGCCGCCGACGGCATATTCACCCTGGATTTGCTCGGCAGGTTCACCTTCGTGAACCCGGCAGCGGAGAGGATCTCGGGTTACAGCAAAGAGGAATTAGTGGGTAAGCATTTCAGGGAGTTGGTGCCCGCGAAGTATATTCCAGCCTGCCTCAATGCGTTCCAGAAGGCGTTGAGAGGAGAACCTACCCCTCCCATCGAGATCGAAATGATCACCAAAAAGGGCGAAAGAGTGCCCCTTGAACTACTGGGCAGGCCGGTCACGAGAGGGAGAAGGATCGTCGAGATAATTGGCATCGGTAGGGACATCACCGAGCGCAAGCGGGCAGAGGAGGAGATACGCCAGCGCAGCGAGGAACTAGCCGCCCTCTACGATGTCTCCCTAGATGTGGCCACCCAACTGGATTTGGATACCCTCTTGAAGACCATTCTCCCTAGGGCCATCGAGTTATTGAGAGCAAACGCCGGAGGCCTTTACCTCTACCATCCAGAAAGGCAAGAACTGGAATTGATAGTGCAACAGGGGCTGAGCAAGGATTACACGGGAACTAGATTGGCCCTAGGCGAGGGGGCGTGCGGCAAGGTGGCCCAGACCGGAGAGCCCCTGGTGGTGACGGACTACATCAACTGGGAGGGGAAGTCACCCCACTTCGCCGATGAGCCCATCTTCAACGTCTTGGCCGTCCCCATCAAGCAGGGTGATACCCTCCTGGGGGCTCTCTATGTCGATGACTCAGATGTGGAGAGGAGGTTCGACGAGGGAGATACCCGCCTGGCCACCCTCTTCGCCGCCCAGGCAGCCATTGCCATCGAGAACGCCCGCCTCTACCAAGAGGAACAGCAACAGCGGCAAGAAGCAGAGGCGTTGCGCCAGGCAGCCCAGGCACTGAGCGCCACCCTCGACCTACAAGAGGTCTTTGAGTCGATCCTGAGCGAGTTGCAACAGGTGGTACCCTATGACAGCGCCTCTGTCCAACTCCTCAGGGGAGACCGCCTGGAAATCATCGGCGGCCATGGCTTTCCCAACCTCGACGAACTACTCGGCATCTCCTTCCCCCTGAATGGCGACAACCCCAACCGTCAGGTGATAGCCAGCCGAGCCCCCTTCATCGTGGAGGACGCTCCGGCCGTCTACAGCGGTTTCCGTCAGGAGCCCCATGCCCCGGCCGGCATCCGCGCCTGGCTGGGGGTGCCGCTCTTGTTCGGAGATCGTCTGATCGGCATGATCGCGCTGGACAGGAGGGTACCTGGCTTTTACACCGAAGAGCACGCCCGTCTGGCGCTGGCCTTCGCCGCCCAGGCAGCCACCGCCATCGAAAACGCCCGACTCTATGAGGAGGCACAGAAACGGTTGGCGGAGACCACGGTGCTCCACAAAGTGGCGGAGGTCATCAACGCCACCCTCGAACTCAAGGAGGTATTCCAGCGTGTGGTGGAGGAACTCTCTAACACTTTCAACTACCGCCTAGTGGATATCTACCTATTAGAGAAAGATGGGCTAAGACTCCAGGCTAACGCTGGGTACGATGATAAAACCACTATCGAATTGATACCCCTAGAGCGTGGAGTCATAGGTCGCGTAGCCCGGACTGGACAGCCGGCCTTCATCCGTGACGTGTCCCAAGACCCTGACTACATCCCTGCCTATCCTGAAATCAAGAGCGAGATCTGCGTACCCATTATGAGAGGTGAGACCTTCCTCGGCACCCTCAACGTGGAGTGCGACGAGAAGAGACCCTTGACCGATGACGACTTGCAACTCCTCTCCACCTTGAGCAGCCACATCGGCGTGGCCATAGAGAACGCCCGCCTCTACGAGGAGGAGCGGCGGAGTAGTGCGCAGAGACACACCATCGCTGAGGTAGGAAGAAGGGCGGCCGCCATCCTGGAGACGGACACCTTACTCTCTCAGGCGGTAGACCTCATCGCCCAAAATTTCGGCTATTACCGCGTGCATATCTTCCAAATAGACCCAGATTCTGAATATGCCGTCTACAAGGCGGGTACAGGGAAAGCCGGTCTCGCCATCGCCGAAGAGGGATTGCGGCTGAAAGTCGGAGAGGAGGGTATCATAGGATGGGTAGCCCGGCACGGTCAACCCCTCCTGGTCAACGATGTTGGCCAGGAACCCCGCTATTACCCCCACCCCGCGCTCCCTGATACCCGCTCAGAACTGGCGGTCCCCATCCACCTTGGAAGGAGGATCATCGGCGTCCTCGATGTGCAGGGCACGGAACTGGACGCCTTCGACGAGAGTGACCTTGATACTTTGCAGACCCTGGCCCATCAGTTGGCTGTGGCCATCGAGAACGCCCGCCTCTATGAGGAGACGAAAAGATTGTCTATCACCGACGGCCTCACCGGCCTCTACAACCTCCGCTACTTCTATCAGGCACTAGAGAAGGAGATCCAGCGGAGCGAACGGTACCATCGCTCGCTCTCCCTCATTATGCTCGATATCGACGATTTCAAGGCCTACAACGACCGTTACGGCCATCTAGCAGGGGACGATCTCTTAAAGGAGTTGGCCCAACTGATGTCCAAGATAACCCGGCGGACCGACACCCTGGCCCGCTACGGCGGGGAGGAGTTCGCCATCATCCTGCCGGAGACGGAGACAGAGGGGGCCGGGTTCCTCGCCGAGAGGCTGCTAGAAGAGGTGAGGGAACACCGCTTCTCAATGCAAGATGGCCAGACCATCGGTCAGATAACCATCAGCCTAGGGGTAGCCACCTACCCTCATCACGCCGATAGCGCCAAAGCCCTGGTTGGCGCCGCGGATAAGGCATTACTGAGAGCCAAGCAAGCGGGCAAGAACCGACTCTTTACTTACGGAGAGGGGTTGACCGAACTCAAACCCCGATGACGCCCCTTCATAGTGACTAAGCACCTGGAGCCGCGAACCCTTCCTCGCGGCTTTGCGTATTAATAGACGTGGTGGTAAACTGTCTCTAAGGAAGGGGGGCTACTATGAGAAAGGTCTTGATACCACTAATTTTCGGAGCGTTCCTGCTTGTGGCCTGCGATATCTCCTCCATCCCCGGATTACCGAAACTGGAGGTGGGCGAACTGCGCACCAAGGAACTCTTGGTCCCCTTGGGCGACGCTGAGAGTGCGGAGGTGCTTCTCCGCTTTGGCGCGGCCAACTTCCATCTGAAGCCTGGAGCCACCGAACTCTTGGAAGGAGAGGTTATCTATAACGTAGACCAACTGGAACCGGAGACGGAATACTCCTCCAGTGCTGGCAAGGCCAGGGTGGAGATAAGCCCCCGCAGAGGGGCAGAGATCAGGGGCCTACCCACCGAGAGGGTGCGCAACGACTGGGAGGTCTGGCTGACAAA
>DMLA01000007.1 GCA_003453555.1 Chloroflexota bacterium
CCCTTGGAGCACCACCAGCACCACCTCTCTCTGGACCCATCACTGGCTCGATCTCTCTCTTTATGAAGGACAAACTATCCGAGTGCGCTTCTTACTCTCCGAGAATGAGAGTAATCCCTCCTATCTCTACCTCGATGAGGTCAACCTGGGAAAGGCCTCAGGCGGCCCTTACAAAGGGTATTTGCCTCTTGTCCACAGAGGTTCTTAGCCTCTTTGTCTCCTCTCATCTACTGTGATAAGATAGCGACATCTAGAGGAGCGTCGCTATTCTATGTCGCATTTCATGGAGCGAGCAAAGAGAGGCATCTCCGGCCAACATCTGGCCATCTTCCTACTCATACTTCTGGTGGGCTTCGCCCTTCGCCTCTACCGCCTGGGTTATGAGAGCCTTTGGTACGATGAGACGGTGAGCGTCCTTCTGGCCCGAAAGAGCCTTCCCGCCCTCACCGCTCATACGGCAGGAGATATACACCCTCCCCTCTACTACTACCTCCTGCATTTCTGGATCCGCCTGGCAGGCTCCAGCGAGTTCTCCTTGGCTTTCTTATCCCTCGCCTTCGGTGTTCTCCTCATCCCTCTCTTGTTCTACCTGGGTCGGAATCTTTATGGGGTAAAAATCGGCCTTCTGGGAGCGCTACTTTTAGCCCTCTCCCCCTTCAACCTCTGGTACTCCCAGGAGGTGCGGATGTACACCCTAGGGGCTTTCCTAGGTCTCATCTCTCTTCTCTTCTTGCTGCGCCTGATAAAAAGCCAGGCACGGCTCCAGAGAGGGTGTGGGGCAGGATATATCTTGGCCTCAGCCCTGGGCCTATACACCCTCTACTATTTTGCCTTCCTTCTCCTAGCCCAGAACCTGATGGTCATCGGCTGGTGGCTTGTCAGGGGGGCCAAGGGAAAGCAAAGATTCTCGCTTCTGCCCTGGGTCTTTTCTCAGATCGGTATCCTTCTTCTCTATCTTCCTTGGCTCCCCATCGCCTTCCGCCAGGCTACTAACCCCCCGGTTCCCCCTTGGCGAACCTTTACCGGCTTCGGTCAAGTGGGGGTGGAATCGTGGTCGGCTCTATCTTTGGGCCAATCGGTGGATCCGAAGATCGTCTGGCCCTTTCTCCTTCTGGCTCTCGCCCTTTTCGCTCTAGGGCTGTTCAATCTTTTCCGTGCTCAGGTGTCCGAATCCTGGTTCGTGCCCCTCTCTCTGGCCGGGCACACGCTCCTCCCTATCCTCCTCATCTATCTCTTCTCCTTGGTCGTCCCCCTCTTCCACGTACGGTACGTTTTCACCTACTCGCCACCTTTCTACCTCCTTTTGGCGGTTGGCTTAGCCAGGCTACCGAGAAAACCCCTGATCACCTTGGGCCTGCTCTTCATCCTCGGTGTGTGGGCCTACTCCATCTATAGTTTCCATTTTGACCCCCACTACGCCTCAGATGACCACCGAGGGGCAGTGGAATACTTGGAGGAACGGTTACGGTCTGGAGACGCGGTTCTCATCAATGCCGGATACGCTTACCCCGCTTTCCTCTACTACTATGAGGGGCCCATCGCCTGGCGGGGGAGGCTGGTGAACTATCAAGATGTGGCCGATATGGGAGAAGGGACAGTAGTTCTGCAGACCGGCTCCATCGGTGGCCAAGAGACTCTAGGTTGGGGGAACCCAAACTCTGATTTCTACGCCACCACTGAAGAGGAGACAGCCCGCTCTTTAGAGGAGGTCTTCTCTCGCCACCCTCGGGTTTGGGTTTTCCGCATCTACGACACGGTGACAGACCCCCAAGGGTTCATCCGTGGATGGCTAGAGGAGCATGGTCGGAAGTTCGAGGACCAACTATTCGCCGGGCAAGGTTTCATGCGAGTGCAGGGCTTTCTCACTCACCCTGGCCCCATCTATGAGGTCCCAGATCTCCCTCAACCGGTGGGCGTGGAATTGGGGGGGCAGGTGAGGCTGGAGGGGTTCGAGGGTGGAACGGCTCCAGTACGAGCCGGTGAGGCCCTTGACCTAGCCCTCTACTGGCGGGCTACCCAACGGCTGGATATCGACTATCACGTGGTGGTCTACTTGGTGGATGCGGGGGGACAGGTCCTCACTCAGACAGATGAGATGCCCCTAGGTTCCCTCTATCTCACCTCCCGCTGGAAAGAGGGCGAGGTGTTGCGAGAGCCTATGCGTTTGGAGATCCCTGAAGGTACGCCAGGGGGAGAGTATACCCTCCAGGTAGCCATCTATGACCTAGCCAGCGGGCAGTTCTTACCGGTGGAGGACCAACGGTGGCGGGCAGATGGGGAGCGGGTCCGATTGGGATCGGTGGTTTACGTAAAGTAGAACCTTTCTAGTGCCGCCCCAGGTAGACCAGAAGCACGGAAATATCAGCCGGGTTCACCCCCTGAATGCGGGAAGCCTGCCCCACCGTAGCCGGGCGGAAGCGCTTCAGTTTCTCTTGGGCTTCTTTCCGCATCCCCACAATGGCCTCATAGTCAAAATCATCGGGGATCCCCCGCTCCTCTAACCGCTTGGCTCGCTCCACTTCCCGGCGCTGCCTCTCGATGTAACCCGCATATTTGGCTACGACAGCTACCTCTTGTATCGCCTCAGGTGACAAGGGTTGTGGGCTGGGAACCAGGGCCTCGATCATAGCATAGGTGGTTTCGGGGCGACGCAGGAACTGCAGGGCGTTTACCCCCTCCTCTAAGGGGTCTAGGCCCCATTGAGAGAGTCTATCGTTTTCAGAAGGTTTGAGCCAGGTATCCTCGAGCCTTTCCAGTTCTTCGTTGATAGCCTTCCTCTTCTTTTCCACGGCCTCGTATCTCGCCCGGTCCAGGAGCCCCACTTTATAGCCCAGAGGGGAGAGGCGGAGGTCAGCGTTATCCTGGCGCAAAAGCAGCCGGTACTCAGCCCGAGAGGTCATGAGACGATACGGCTCGTCGATCTCCTTGGTCACCAGGTCATCAATGAGGACGCCGATATAGGCTTGATCGCGCCGCAAGATGAGCGGTTTTTCACCCCGCACGGCAAGCGCTGCGTTGATGCCGGCTATGATCCCCTGGGCGGCCGCCTCCTCATAGCCGGAGGTGCCGTTGATCTGCCCAGCCAAGAAAAGCCCCTCTATCAGTTTTGTCTCCAAGGTGGCCCTTATCTGGTTGGGGGGCACGTAGTCATACTCCACGGCGTACCCCACTCGGGTTATCTCCACCTCCCTCAAAGCAGGGATGCTCTTTAGCATAGCCAGTTGCACATCTTCGGGAAGGCTGGTATTCCCCCCTTGGACGTACACCTCCGTCGTATGCCAACCCTCTGGCTCCAAGAAGAGTTGGTGCGACTCCTTATGGGCGAAGCGGACCACCTTGTCTTCGATGCTGGGGCAGTAACGAGGGCCGATCCCCTCGATGAGGCCGGT